>CAYSQU010000012.1:0-4943 GCA_964433365.1 uncultured Gammaproteobacteria bacterium | reverse complement strand
AGCTACCATCAACACAGTGATGAAAGGAAATTAAGAAAAATTAAAGAAATTTTGGAAGGTGGGAAGTCACTGGCGCTCGTAACAGACGCTGGAACGCCTGGAATTTCAGACCCAGGCAACAGGTTGGTTCAACACGTTGTCATCCCGACCGAGACCCGCGGGGCGGGGCGAGTGGAGGGATCCCTTTCAGAACCACGAATAGGGATTCCTCGACTCTCCGCCCTCGGGCGGATCGCTCGGAATGACATTGTTGTGATACCCATCCCAGGTCCAAGTGCCGTCATTGCCGCTTTATCTGTCTCCGGTTTTCCAACCGACAAATTCATTTTCCTCGGTTTTCCACCACACAAAGGCCGAGCGAGGTTTTTTAAAGAAGTTGCCGAAGCCCAGCACACCGTCGCGTTTTATGAGTCAAATCACAGAATAAAAAAATGCCTCAACGAATTAAAAGAGACATTGTGTAGAGACGCAAAATCTTGCGTCTCTCGCGTGTGCGTCTGCCGTGAATTAACCAAACAGTTTGAAACAATTTACAGAGGAACAATTGAAGAAATTTTGGAGATGAAGATTCTAGAAAAAGGCGAATTTGTGATAATAATAAATAAATAGAACACTGATCCAACGGATCTAACGGATTTCGACGGATCTGTTATAATCAGTTTAATCCGTTCAATCCGTGTTCTATAAAAAGCTATGAAAAATAACTATTATATTACCACCACCCTTCCATACGTCAACGCCGACCCGCACATTGGTTTTGCTTTGGAGATTATTCAGGCAGATGCTGTGACGAGATACCAACGTCTTTTGGGTAAAGAAGTTGTTTTTAACACAGGCACAGACGAACATGGGCTTAAAATTTACCGCAAGGCGCTGGAAAATAAAGAAGACCCAAAGGAATATTGCAATCGCTATGCAGCGAGATTTGACGCGTTAAAACAAGCGTTGAATTTAAGCTACACAAATTTCATTCGCACAACTGACATTCCACACATGGCCGCGGCGCAGGAATTTTGGCGACTGTGTCTAAAAAATGGTGATATTTATAAAAAGAATTATAAAGTTAAGTATTGTGTCGGCTGTGAATTGGAAAAGACGGACTCGGAGTTGGTTGATGATAAATGTCCAATACACCCGAATTTAAGCATAGAGCTGATTGAAGAAGAAAATTATTTTTTTAAGTTTTCTAAATTTCAAAAACCATTATTAAAGTTTTACAAAAAAAATCCCAGTTTTGTTGTGCCGGAAAATCGTTTGCATGAAATTAAAAATTTTGTGGAAAAGGGCTTGGAGGACTTTAGCATTTCGCGTCTTAAATCCAAAATGCCTTGGGGTGTGCCAGTGCCGGGTGATGAAGATCAGGTAATGTATGTATGGTTTGACGCGCTTATTAACTACATCTCCACACTCGGCTGGCCTCAAGACGAAAAAAACTTTAAAAAATATTGGCCCGGTGTGCAGGTGGCTGGCAAGGATAACTTGCGACAGCAGAGCGCCATGTGGCAAGCTATGTTAATGTCCGCTGGGTTGCCAAATTCCGAACAGGTCTTTATTCATGGTTTTATTACCTCTGACGGACAAAAAATGAGTAAGTCGCTTGGCAATGTAGTTGACCCGTTTGAGATTGTAAAAAAATATGGCACAGATGCCACGCGGTATTTTTTACTAGGCGCTTTGCCATCTTATGACGACGGCGACTTTACTATCGCGCGATTTGAGGAATATTACACTGCCCATCTCGTCAATGGCACTGGCAACCTGACTTCCCGCATATTGACAATGATAGAAAAATATTCTGACAACAAAATCCCAGCCAAAAGCGAGGACATCTTTGATATTGATGGCTTTTGGAAGGACTATGGCATTGCTTTTAAAAATTTTGAATTTGACGGCTTAATTGAAATCATAAATAATTTAGTCGCTGAGTGCGATGGAACAATATCAAAGCAAAAACCTTGGGAGAAGGCAAAGCTCGGAGAGGATATTTCCGGCTTATTGTATCAACTCGCTGAAACCTTGCGCCACATCGCCATCGCACTGCTTCCAATCATTCCCGACTCGGCCAAAAAAATCCTTAAACAGCTAAATACAGAAAACAAGACGCACACTTGGGGGAAATTGATGAAAGGTGATATAATAGTGAAGGGAGAGATATTATTCCCTAGATTAATTTAATTTACATTCCAATTACGAAACTATTCGAATTTACGAATTTCGAAATTCGGACATTCGTACTCTTTCGTAATTTGGATGTTATAAATATATGCCTCTAATAGACATCGTCCTCCTCATCATCATCGCCGGCTTCGGTTTGTTCGGCCTCTGGTTTGGTCTAATTCACACACTTGGCTCGCTTATTGGCACAATCGCTGGCATTTATCTCGCCACACGGTTTTATGAGCCAATGGCTGGTTGGATAACACACATCACCGGCTGGGGAGGGAATATGCCCAAGGTGATAATGTTTATTATCGCTTTTATTGTTATTAATCGCTTAGTCGGATTTGCATTTTGGATTGTTGATAAGGTTTTAAGTTTGGTAACTCGTCTGCCATTTATCGCCGGCATCAATAGATTTATGGGTTTTATTTTTGGCTTGTTAGAAGGCATCATCACTCTTGGCATGATTATTTATTTCATTGAACGTTTTCCAATTTCAGACGTGATTATGCAAAAATTAGCCGAATCATCCATTGCGCCGAGATTAAGCGGTGTGATTGTTATTTTACTTCCACTTTTGCCAGAGGCCTTAAAAATGCTAAAGTCAACTGTTGATTACACGGCTGATTATGTTCAAAAAGCTGTTGAAAGTATTTAAATTTTCCCTCGGAATGCTTTTAATCGCCGGCTGTGCCACGCAGTCGGCGGATTTTGTAATTAAAGAACAAACACTCAAACCATTCTCAATCAATGACGAGAGCGTCAAATATCAATACTCCGCGCCATGGGATAAAAATTTGTTTGATTCAGCACGCCGAAGCCCTGTGGGGGCGGAGGTGGCCAATGTGAAGGGCGCCATTATCCCGCATCATCTCACTGCCGGCTACATGCCCGCGACATTATTTGACCATCTCAAAAATCAAAATCCATCAACAATTATACTAATCGGCCCAAATCACTTTAGCCGCGGTCTTTCCAACATCATCACCAGCGACCTTGACTGGAAAACCCCCTTTGGCATTGTTGACACAGATCACAGAATAATTCAAACGATCTGCAATCTGAAATCTGCAATTATAGATGAGTCCGTGATTAAGGAGGAACACAGCATATACTCTCTCGTTGCTTTCATCTCAAAATCTCTTCCTGATGCAAAAATTGTTCCACTTATTCTCAAAAATAACATAAAAACAATTGAAATGGATGAATTGGTCGCTATATTAGAGCAAGAACTGCCAAAAGATGCTGTCATTATCTCCTCAATTGATTTTTCGCACTATCAACCAGCGCAGGTCTCCGCGTTTCATGATGAATTAAGTAAGAGCGTGATTAAAAACTTTGATTTTTCTCGCTTATCAAAATTAGAAATTGATTCCACGCCAAGTTTGTATGTTTTGTTAAAATTAATGGAAAAATTTGGCGCGCAAAAACCGGTTTATGAAATGTATGACAATCCCGGCCAAACATCACATTACTCAATTTGGTTTGGCGATGGGGAGAAGAGCGAAAGTAAGATGGCGTCAATTTTATTTTTTGGCGATATGATGTTGGACCGCAATGTGGCGGTGAGGATAAAAGAACATAGCGCTGACTGGCTTTTTTCAGCTCTCGCTGGAGAAGAAAATCGCTTTTTCTACGGCATGGATGATATTCACGTTAATTTGGAAGGCCCATTTGCCAATTCACGCCGATATACCACAAAATCAATCGCGTTTCGTTTTGACCCGGCATTAATTCCGACTTTGAAAAAATATAATTTTTCTATTTTTGACTTGGCCAATAATCACGCATTAGACATGGGTAAAGCAGGGTTTCAGGAGTCAAAAGACAACTTAACAAAAGCAAATCTGACGTTTTATGGCGACGGTTATGGAATGAGCGATGACGCGTTAAAGATTAAACAAGTCGACGACTTCAAAATTGCTTTTATTGGTCTAAATGACACTTTTTATCCACTGCCAACGGACAAAATAACCAATCTAATCAAACAAGCGAAAAAAACTTCTGACTTTGCTATTGTAAGTATTCACTGGGGCGAGGAGTACAAATTTTTGAAGTCAAACAAACGCCAGCAGAAATTAGCGCGCGATATGATAGACGCCGGCGCGGACGCGATAATCGGCCACCATCCCCATGTGGTGCAGGAAATGGAAATTTACTCGCCGCCGCAAAGTTTTGGCGAAGCACGCAAAAACAAGCCCATATTTTACTCACTCGGCAACTTTATCTTTGACCAGTACTTCTCAACCGAGACACAACAAGGTCTTGCGATTGGTTTGGTGTTATCAAAAGGTGGCCAGCAGTCAATCTACGTTTTCCCTTTACAAAGCGTCCAAAGCCAGGTAAAATTGATGTCAGGTGAGACGTTGAACAACTTTTTTACGCAGTTTACAGACAAAAGTCGGCTGAACGGTTACAATTTTGAAAATTTTAATCTTTTGTTGAGCCCCGGTCTATAGTGTATATTTAAAAACATTTATCATTTATGGGTACAAAACTTATCATTCAAGGTCATATTATTTCTATTATTTCAGCCAAAGGAGACGATTATATCTCCTTAACAGACATATTGAAGGCAAAGGATGGAGACTTTTTTATTTCAGATTGGTTAAGGAATAGAAATACAGTTGAGTTTTTGGGAATATGGGAGCGAATCAATAACCCAGATTTTAATTATGGCGAATTCGCCATAATTAAAAGTCAGGCCGGTCTTAATAGTTACAAAATAAGTGTAAAAGAGTGGGTGGAAAAGACAAACGCCATCGGTCTTCGCGCGACAGCTG
>CAYSQU010000011.1:0-12318 GCA_964433365.1 uncultured Gammaproteobacteria bacterium | reverse complement strand
TAGAAAAAAATATTTGGAAAATCGGCATCTAATATTTTTATGTCTTATATAAAAACCAAGGGGGACATAGAGCAGATTTTGAAAGGCGGGAAGATTTTGGGGGAGATTTTGGAAGTCCTGGCTAAAGCAGTAAAGCCGGGAGTCACCTCTCTTGAAATAGATAAATTAGCTGAAAAATTGATTAAAAAAGCGGGCGGGAAGCCGGCTTTCAGGGGTTATAAAAACAAAAAAAATGACCCGCCGTTTCCAAGCACGATTTGCGCGTGCGTGAATGAAGAATTAGTGCATGGTATTGCTCGCGCGGACCAGAAATTGAAAAATGGTGATATTTTTTCAATAGATATAGGAATGGAGAGGAACGGATTTTTTACAGATACCGCGATTACAGTGATTGTGGGTGAAGTACCAGAGAAGACCATGGAATTGATGCGAGTGACTCGTGAGGCGCTGGAAGTTGGTATTAGCGCGGCTAAGCCGGGGAATACTGTGGCAGACATCGGACGGGCGATTGAGCAATTTGTAAAATCACAAGGAAATTACGGCATTGTGCGCGATTTGGTCGGGCATGGCGTTGGCCACGCGGTGCACGAAGACCCGCGCGTGCCGAATTATTATGATAAAGAAATGGAAAATTGGGTATTGGAGCCGGGAGTTGTGATTGCCATTGAACCCATGATCTCGCTGGGACATCACGCCATAGAAACAGCCGAAGATGGCTGGACCGTGCGCATGAAAGACAAGAGTTTGTGCGCCCATTTTGAACATACAGTTGTTATTACGGAAGATGGTAATAAAATAGCTACTCGCAGACCGGATGAACTATGAATATACTTGCCATTGATTATGGAACAAAAAACATTGGTTTAGCTTGGTGTCAAAAAGAATTGGGAGTGGTTTTGCCATACGGAAAAATTGAACATGGAAAATGGAACATGGAACTTGTGAAACTCATCAGACAAGAAAAAATTGATAAGGTGATTGTCGGTTTGCCGACGGGACTAGATGGAAAAGAGAATGAAAATACAAAAAAAGTGAGGAGTTTTGTTAATGAATTACAGCGAGGAATTGATATCACCGTTGACTTTGTTGATGAACGCTTTACTTCAGCGCAGGCGGACAGCATGGGCGGTACAGTAAGCCGTGACGAGAAGGCAGCGATGATAATACTACAAACATATTTGGACAATAAAAATTGAAAATTTAAAATTGTTTTAAAATTAAAAATTAAAAATTACAAATTCGTCCTTATGTTTTACTTCAGCTCCATCATCAACACGCCAGTTCATGATAAGGACAACGAACCTATTGGACGTTTGCGCGATATGGCGATTCAGTCGGATAAGGCGCACAAATATCCGCCGTTGGTGGGGATTTTTGTAAAGAAAAACAAGGGTGGAAAAGAAGTTTTTATTAGCACCGATAAAATAGCGGCATGGAGCAGTGATAGTATTGTCTTAAAAGTTACCGTGGATAGCGCTGTGGAGCAGACATCAAATGGCAGTACGGTGTTTTTAGGCAAGAGTGTTTTAGACAAGCAGATTGTTGATTTATCTGGCGTGTGCGTGGTGCGCGTGAATGATTTACAGTTTGGCCAAGTGCATGGCGCGATGTCTTTGCTGGCGATTGACGTAAGCGTGTCCGGTCTTTTGCGCAGGATTGGTTTTCGGCAGTCAATGCTCGGTGTATTTAAACCGCATTTATTGGAGTGGCATAATATCCATTTGATTGGCGACAAGATTCAATTGTCCACTGGCCGCGAAGATTTAATTCGTCTTCATCCAGCGGATATTGCCAATTTGGTGGAAAAGATGAACGTCAAACAAGGCAGCCAGCTTTTACGTTCTTTGGATCAGGCCACGGCCGCGAAAGTCATGGAAGAAGTCAGTCCACACATACAAAAAATGATGGTGCGGCATTTGGGGGCGGAACGCGCGGCGACAATTTTGGAAAAAATGTCTATGGATGAATTGGTGGATTTGATCCAGCTTTTGCCCAGCGTGGAATCGCGGGAAATTATAGAAAAATTGCCGGCGCAAACAGATGTTAGTCGTGTAAAAAAGATTTTAGAATACGACGAAGATACTGCCGGAGGTTTGATGACCACTGAATTTATCAGCGCGCATCTAGATACGCCTGTATCGGAAGTTATAGAAAAAATTCGTCGCGATTCACATCAACACCGTTCCATTCACTTTGTCTATGTCACGGACGACAAGAAAAAATATCTTGGCGTGGCCTCGTTGCGTCGTTTGATTGTGGCGGACCCGAAGCAAAAAATTAAAGAAATTATGAAGCGCACAAAACGCACGCCAGTAGTTAATGTAGAGCAGAGTGTAAGAGAAATCGCGAATGTTATTACAAAATATAACCTGCTTTCAGTGGCGGTTGTGGATAAATCCGATCATCTGCTGGGCATTGTTACGGTAGACGATATAATGAGGCACTTGGTGCCTAATGCTTAATATGGCAAAAAAAGCGCGAGGTTTTTGGCTTAAAGTAGTAATTATTTTTTCGGTTTTGGGTCCTGGAATTATTGCCGGCAGCGCTAATAATGACGCCGGCGGCATTAGCACCTATTCTTTTGCCGGTTCAAAATTCGGCTATGCTTTGCTTTGGGTTTTGGTTATAAATTTTTTTACTTTGGCCAGCACCCAGCAAATCGGCGTGCGCTTGGGAGTATTTACTGGCAAAGGCCTTTCCTCGCTTATCCGAGAACGTTTTGGGGTGCGTTGGACTCTTTTGGCAGTATTTACTTTGTTGATTGCCAACTTGGCAGTTTGTACTTCGGAGTTTGCTGGTTTGGCCGCTTCTTTGGAATTATTTAACATTTCTAAATGGATTGCGGTTCCACTGTTTGCCGTAATAGTGTGGCTGATTTTGTATAAGGGAACATTTAAAAAAATTGAGCGGATGTTTTTGTTTATATCCGCGCTTTTTTTGGTTTACGTAGTGGCCGCGGTTATGGCCAAGCCAGATTGGGGAGAAGTGGCATCGGCCAGCTTGACTCCATTTTTGTCTTCTGACAAAGCGTTTATTCTCGCGTTTCTTGGCGTGATGGGTACGACCATTACACCGTGGGGGCAGTTTTTTATTCAATCATATGTGGTGGACAAGGGCATTAGCATAAAAAATTATATTATAGAAAAATGGGAAGTTATATTTAGCGCGTTTTTTACTTGTTTTATCGCCGCTATGATTATTGTAACCACCAAAAATGTTTTGTTTGATAATGGCTTGGTGGTGGACAGCGCGGAAAAAGCGGCCATGTCCTTGGCGCCAATTTTGGGCAGGTTTGCCGAAATTATTTTTGGGTTTGGTTTTTTCGCGGCTTCGCTTTTGGGCGCGTTTATTTTGCCTTTAACCACCAGTTACTGCGTGTGCGAGGCCTTGGGTTTTGAACACGGAGTAAACACCAAATTAAAAGACGCGCCAGTATTTTATGGCCTGATGGTCTTGATGATACTTATAGCCGCGTCATTTGTTTTGACTCCGATTTTCTCTCTTTTTCAAATAATGATTTTTGCGCAAGTAGTTAATGGCATGCTTTTGCCGATTATTTTGGTTTTTTTAATAATCCTATTCAATGGCGGCAAACAATTGGGTTTGCCGGCGCAAAGTAAGTTTACCTCACTTTTGTATAATTTAATTATTTGGGCGGTGATTGCCTGTTTGACGATTGTGAGTGTGTTATTAGTGTTGTTTACACTTTTTCCTAATTTTTTATGAAAGCGATTGTTCTCTCCCGCCGCGATTTCCGAGAATTTGACCAGATGATTTCTGTTTATACGAAAGAGAAAGGCAAGTTGAATTTGCTCGCCCGCGGGGTAAAAAAAATTATTAGCAAAAATTCGGCTCATTTGGAGCCGTTTTCTTTGGTTGAGATAGAGGTTGTTCCAGGCAAAGAAATCGGACATCTCACCAAAGTCGTGCCAGTAAATTATTTTTCCAACATCCGCGCCGACCTCCAAAAATCCCTCGCCGCGGGTTTTGTCGTCTCAACCACTGATAAGCTTCTCCACACCAACGAGCCAGACAAGAGGATTTTTGAATTATTGGGAGATTGGTTGGAATTCGTAAATCAGTGTAATCAGTTTTCAAATCAGTGTAATCAATGCATTGATGATTACATTGTTTCATTGTTACATTGTCTCGGCTATGATATTCAAGCAGTTAAGCCAAATCCCGACCACGATTTTATTTATCAATTTCTATTGTTTCATACAGAGAGGAAGCTGGCTGATTGGGCACTATTGACAAAATAGCCAAAATGTGGTATAATACAGAAGTATGAAGTTACAAAGCTTAAATAATAATAACAACAATCTGCCTTTGGCGGACTAGTTTGTTGTTATAAAAAGCACAGACGATTCCGCCCAGAAGGCGGTATTTTTGTTTATATTTCCAGTTCCTCGGTAGTTCAATTGGTAGAACAGCGCGCTGTTAACGCGAAGATTCCAGGTCCGAGTCCTGGCCGAGGAGCTGGGGATGTAAAACTTGCGAAGTTGAGCGGAAAATGCTATCATGAAAACATTAAAATACAAGAACATTAAAGCAAATTATAAGCTTGTTTTAATGTTTTAATGCTTTCATGCTTTAATGATTATGCAAACATTTATCAAGGACTTGTCTCAAAAAGTCGGCGAGGAAGTCACACTCAAGGGCTGGCTGAACAACAAACGTTCATCAGGTAAGATAGCGTTTTTGGAAATCCGCGATGGGTCGGGTTTTGTGCAAGCCGTGGCAGTGAAGGAAAGCTTGCCAGCGGAAGTTTGGGATGTGGTTGAGAAGTTAACGCAGGAGTCATCGCTGGAAGTTACTGGAAAAGTTACAAAACATCCCAAACAAGAAGGGGTCTTTGAGTTACAAGTTGTAAGTTGTAAGTTGTATAGTTTGGCGAGCGAGTATCCGATTGCGAAAAAAGATCACGGTCCGGAATTTTTAATGGATAATCGGCATTTGTGGTTGCGGTCCAAGCATCAGTGGGCGATTTTGAGAATACGCCATTTGGTCAAGGCCGGATTGCAGGAGTATTTTAATGGCCAAGGATATGTTGAATTAGACACGCCTATTTTTACGACAACATCATGCGAAGGCACGACTGATTTATTTGAAGTTAATTATTTTGACCGTAAGGCCTATTTAACGCAAAACGGTCAGTTGTATTTAGAAGCGATGTGCATGGCGTTTGGCCGGGTTTATGATTTGTGTCCAAACTTTCGCGCCGAGAAATCAAAGACGCGTAAACATTTGACAGAATTTTGGTCGTTGAATCCTGAGATTGCTTTTATTGAACATGAGGAAAGTTTGAAAATTCAAGAAGCAAGCATCAAATATGTTGTAAAATATGTTTTGGAACATGGTCAAGAAGAATTGGCTTTGCTTGAACGTGATTTGTTAGAGTTACAGTCAGTGGTAAATAAGCCGTTTGTGCATTATGAATATGGCGAGGCCATTGCCGAATTGAAAAAACGCGGTTCAGACATTGAATATGGCCATGATTTGGGCGCTGATGATGAAGAGCTTTTGACCAAAGATTCTGATGTGCCGGTCATAGTAAAAAATTGGCCTAAAAATATCAAGCCGTTTTACATGAAAGGGCATCCGACTGACTCAAAATTGGTCTTGAACGCGGATGTGCTGGCCTCTCGCGGTTTTGGAGAAATCATTGGCGGTTCACAGCGCGAGGATGATTATCAAACAATGTTAGATAACATCAAAGCGGCCGGCTTGCCAGTGGAAACACTAGAGTGGTATTTGGACTTGCGCCGCTATGGCTCTGTGCCTCATTGCGGTTTTGGCATTGGGATTGAACGAATAACTCGCTGGATTTCTGGCATTCATCATATCCGCGAGACAATTTCGTTTCCAAGAATGTTGAATCGGCTTGAACCATAGTTAATAGAACACTGATTGGACGGATTAAACTGATTTTAACGGATCTGTTCGAATCCGTTAGATCAGTTTTATCCGTGTTCTATTTATGAATATTAAACAACTGCCAGAAAATTTTTTAGAACGCCTGACAGAGATAGTCGGGCCTTCTTTGTATCGCGAAATAGAGCATACATTTACAGAACGTCCAACAACTTTTCGTGTCAATACTATCAAAGCGAAGCGAGAAGAAGTTGTTGAGTATTTAAATTCACAAGGGTTTAAAATTAGGCAGATTGTTTGGTACAAAGATGCGTTTGTTTTGTTGAACAAAAGCAAACGCGAGTTGTGTGATTTAGATATTTATGAAGAAGGGAAAATTTATGTTCAATCATTGGCGTCAATGATACCGCCATTAGTTTTGGATCCGCAACCGGGCGAGAAAATATTGGATTTGACTGCCGCGCCGGGGAGTAAGACCTCACAAATATCTGCGTTGATGCACAGTCATGCCCTCCTTCGCCAAGGCTATGGCGGGCAAAGTGAGTTAGTGGCGAATGATAATAATAAAATTAGATTTTTTAAATTAAAACATAACATGGAAGTGCTCGGCGTGAATGCCAAGCTTCGTATGGAGCATGGCGGAGCGCTGTGTCATGAATATCCAGAATATTTTGACAAGATATTATTGGACGCGCCGTGTAGCGCGGAAGCGCGTTTTGTGGTTGGAGATCCAAAGAGCATGGGTTATTGGAAAGAGCAAAAAATAAAAGAAATGGCGTACAAGCAGTGGGGGCTTTTGCTCGTGGCTTGGAGCGCGCTTAAGCCGGGCGGGACTTTGGTTTATTCCACCTGCACTTTCGCGCCAGAGGAAAATGAGTTGCAGATAACGAAGTTTGTAGAGCGAGTGGGTGATTGTGAGATATTGGATATTGGGATATCGGATATTAAAAAATTGCCTTGCGTCAAGGTGTGGAAAGAAAAGAAGGTAAATTTAGAGGTTGTTAAAAAGGCGATGAGAATAATGCCGACAAAGGAGATAGAGGGGTTTTTTGTGTGTAAATTAAGGAAGCATTGATTTAGACGGATTAGAAAAGGATTACACTGAACGGACAGATATGTCCGTTTTTCTTGCCAAAAATGCGTAGAATTGGTAGAATATAAGCATTGTTAATCTGTGTAATCAATGCTTTATGCGTACAAATACATGTGGGGAACTTAATATCAGCAACGTTGGCAAAGAAGTGACAATCACCGGATGGGTGCAGACAAGGCGCAATTTGGGCAAAATTGTGTTCTTGGATATGCGCGACCGAGCCGGGTTGGTGCAGGTTGTCTGCGTGCCAAATGACTTGGGCGCGGATTATGATTTGTTAAAAGACGCGCATAGCGAATATGTGGTGGAAATTGCTGGCCTTGTGAATAAACGCGGGGCGAAAAATGTTAATCCCGACTTACCGACTGGCGAAGTTGAGGTGTTGGCCAAAGGATTTAAGATTTTAGCAAAAGCAGGGCCACTGCCATTGGATTTGAATGATGAAAAAATCGGCTTGGATGTGCATCTGGATAATTTGCCTTTGACTTTGCGTTCTGAAAAATGGCGGGCTGTGTTTAAAATTCAAAGCGAAATTGTAGAAGCGTTTCGGGCTTTCTTGCGCGGAGAACAATTTACCGAGTTTCAGTGCCCAAAAATCGTGGGCGACTCCACCGAGGGCGGTTCTAATGTTTTTGAAATTAAATATTTTGACACCAAGGCCTATTTAGCGCAAAGTCCGCAATTCTATAAGCAAATAATGATGGGTGTGTTTGAGCGGGTATTTTGTGTTGGCAATGTTTATCGCGCCGAAGAGCACGCCACTACCCGTCACATAAATGAATATACAAGTTTGGATTTAGAAATGGGGATGATAAATGACCATACAGATATTATGGAATTGGAAACCAAGTTTTTGCGATATTTATTAGACCATTTAGACAAGACAGTGGCGCGTGAGCTAAAATTATTAAATTATATTCTGCCAGAGTTGCCAGAAAAAATTCCAGCTTTTAAATTACGCGAGGTGCAGGAAATAATTAAAAAAGAAACGAAAATTGACCACACAAAAGAGCCGGATTTGGAGCCAAACGAAGAAAAATGGATTTGCGAGTATGTAAAGAAAAAATTCAAGTCAGATTTTGTCTTCGTAACGCATTACCCAACTTCCAAACGGCCAATGTACACCTATCCGGATGAGACCGACTCGGAATTTACCAAGAGTTTTGACATGCTTTTTCGCGGTGTAGAAGTTACCACAGGTGGACAGCGCATTAATGATTACGAACAATTGGTGGCGAATATTAAAAAATGGGGTCTAAAGCCGGAAAAATTTGAGTTTTATTTAGAAGCATTTAAATATGGCATGCCGCCAGAGGGCGGGCTGGCGATTGGTTTGGAGCGTTTGACTGCCAGGTTGTTGGATATTGATAATATAAAATACGCCACACTGTTCCCGCGCGATTTGAACCGCATTGATTTTCAGATTTCACCTCCGGAATATAAGCAAAAGAAAGATTAATTGATTTGTATGAAATTAAGTTCTCTCCAGCAATTCATTTTATTGAAGGTCTTGGAGAGGGGAAATAAAGTGGAGCGAAGTAACTTCCGGGGTTTTTACGGACGTCAGAATAAACCAGCCGAAGAAAGATATCAAGAGGGTATAATAACTAACAGCTTAGAGCGTTTGATAGATAGGGGATTTGCAATTGGTTATGGCAGACGCACGCCATGCAAGTGGTTTATCACGCATATCAAATTAATTAAAAAAGGCGTAAAAAAGGCGATTGAAATTTTGGAAAGTAAACAAAGTAAATTACCCTTGTGATGGATTTTAAACTCCAACAATTTACAGGGCCGTTGGATTTATTACTGAATTTAGTTGGTGAGCAAAAGATGGATATAAGCGAGGTCTCGCTTTCAACGGTTACTGAACAATATTTAAAATATTTGGAGCAGATTGAGGAGAAAGAGCCAGAAGAAATGGCTGATTTTTTATTAATCGCCGCGCGGTTGTTATTATTAAAGTCAAAAAAATTATTACCTCAACTGATGCCAGAAGAAGACGAAGGGCCATCTTTGGAAGACCAATTGCGTCTTTATCAGGCATTTGTAGAAGCGAGCAAGAAATTAAACAGACGTTGGTTGTCTGGCGTTCGCTCTGATTTCCGCGTTGAACCGCCGCGTCGTCCAAGCGAGTTTGTTCCGCCGAAAAATTTAAACCAGACGTTGTTGCAAGAATTTTTCTTAAAATTATTACAGCGCATTAAGCCATTGCCAGAGTTGCCGCAAACAAGAATGGAAAGGGCTGTGTCGGTGCTGGATAAAATAGATGTTATTCGCGCGCTTCTGCAAAAAGTAGAAAGCGTGTCGTTTAGGGACTTGCTTGGCAAGGCGAGTAGCCGAAGCGATGTGATTGCAAGTTTTTTGGCGTTGCTTGAATTAGTGAAGGCAGAAGATGTGGTGTTGAAGCAGAAAGGGAGTTTTAGTGATATAATGGTAGAGCGAGTGATAACATAATGCTAATATACGAATGAATACTAATGCAACTAATAATTTAATTTTAATTTGGGGGGAATATGGAAACAACCAAGTTAATTTATCCCGATCTTTCTTATAAAATTACAGGTTTGTTATTTGAAGTTCATAATGAAATAGGACGTTATGGCAGAGAAGTGCAGTATTGTAACTTGTTGGCCAAAAAGTTAGATGATGTAAAGTTAAATTATGTCAGAGAGTTGGTGGTGGGCAACACTGGTAATCGTATTGATTTTTTCATTGAAGGCAAAATTGTCATAGAAGCAAAAGCGAAAGATGTGATAACAAAAGAAGATTATTTTCAGACACAACGTTATCTACAGGTGTTGAATGCCAAGCTTGGTATTTTGGTAAATTTTCATCAGATGTATTTACACCCAAAACGAGTGGTTAAAATAGAGAAAGATGTAAACAAAAAGTTTAATTAGTAGCATTAGCATAAATTAGTATATTAGCATTTTATTTATATGTCGCTAATCTCTCAAATTGAGTCAATTTTATTTGTGGCATCCAAATCAATTTCTTTGCGTGAAATAGCAAGCGCGATTAAGCGCAAAGAGGATGAAGTTAAGTTGGCAATTGAAGATTTGAAAGCAAAATATAATCATGACCAATCAGGACTCCGGATTTTGGTTGTGGATGACAAAGCGCAGATGGCCACTAATCCGGACAACGCTGGCGTGGTGGATTTATTTATAAAACAAGAAGCAGTGGGCGAGCTTACTCGCGCGCAGTTGGAGACATTGACAGTCATCGCTTACCGCGGACCAATTACTCGTCCGGAATTGGAGCAAATCCGCGGGGTCAATTGCGCTTTGATTTTACGAAACCTGCTTATTCGCGGGTTAGTGGAGGAAGAGGAAAAGGCGGACAAATTATTGCCGACTTATGTTTTATCTATGGAGGCAATGAGGCATTTGGGAATTGCGTCGGTGAGTGAGTTGGCGGATTATGAGAATTTGAGTAAGCATGAATACATTGAGAGTGCTTTGAAGAAAGATATATAATTTTTCTCCCCCTATCAGGGGGAGCGAGAGGGGGTCTTTAGCAAATCTAACGCTGGTATTGCAAACAGACCCCACCGCCCTTCGGGCACCTCCCCTGCGTAGGGGAGGATTTCAAAAACAAAATCCGCCTTTCGGTGATTTTTTTGTTCCCCGGCTTCCAGCAGTAATTGAGATTCAATCACTATTGGAAGGGGCCTCGTGGAAAGATAGAGAGACATCAAGGGGGTGGTGTGGATAACATATTTTCCCTCGCCTCCGCAGAGGAGAGGGAAAATACGATTTGCAATGCAATAAAAAAAATGATAGAATGTCTGTACTATATGCAACTTAATTTTTTGGACTCAGCCGAACCAGCCAAGAGCGCTTCGGACAAGTGGCGCGGGATAGTGGCAGTCGGGGTGTTAATCGCCAGCGGCGGATTTTTTTTATTGACCAAAACGAGTTTTGTCAGTGACAGCGGGGCGATGTTGAATAAAGCAATTCAGCCGATGGGGAATTTAGAGCAAATGATTAATAAAGTTGGCGGGGATAGAGAAGTCGTTAAACCGCCAGCCGCGCCGCCTCCGCAATTGCCGAAATTAAAAGGCGAGATGTTGACGGCAGATAAATTTACAGCGCAGGCCATGATTGTAAAAGATAGAAAAACCGGCGCGGTTTTGTTTGGAAAAAATGAGTATGTTAAACGCTCGCTCGCGAGTATTACAAAATTGATGAGCGCTTTGGTTATTTTAGAAAAAAGTCCTGACTGGGGTAATATCGCGACGGTTGTTTCAGATAATATTGAAGACACGCACATGTACGCGGACGACACATACACTTTTGAGGACTTATGGAATTCGGCGTTAGTTGCTTCCTCAAACAAGGCGATTTTGACGCTCGCGGACGCGGTTGGGTGGCCACGTGTCGCGTTTGTGGAGCGTATGAATGAAAAGGCGCGCGAATTAGGCATGGCCGACGTCGTCTTTGCTGATGCCACCGGCTTATCCGAAGATAATCAGGCCTCTGCGTCAGACGTGGCGATTTTGTTGAACGAGGCAATGAAGAATACAAAAATTTCAAAAACACTGTTGATTAAAGAGTACAATTTGTACTCAAAAGAAAGAGGAAAAAAACACCACATGTGGAGCACTGACTGGGTTTTGCTTGGTTGGATTCCAAACAAATTGCCAGAGTTTTTTGGCGGAAAAACCGGCTACACAGTTGCCGCTGGCTACAATTTTACTATGCGGGCAGGCGATGGCAAAAATCATCTGATTGATGTGGTAGTTTTGGGCGCTGATTCGCATGAAGCTCGGTTTACGGAAGCAAAAGATGTTGCTGAGTGGGTTTTTTCTAATTACTCATTTGATGGTGAGTAATACAATTTCCGGCGGGTTTAATAGACGAGAGCGAGCGCCGGTCTCGCCGATTCCTGAAGTAACAAAAAATTTTGTATTATTATATTCGTTCCAACCCTTGTACCAAGATAAAGGAGTGTAAGAGTCAATTCTGCCGAGCGGACCAAAAAAAGGCAAACGAATTTGCCCGCCATGAGTGTGGCCGGCTAACATTAAGTCAATCTTGTGGGTGTTGGCAGTGATCACATCTCGCGGGTCGTGCAAAAGTCCAATTGTCGGGATATCTAAATTCCGATTTTTTAATTCAAAAAAATTCAGTTTTCTCGCTTCAGATGAGTTGCCTCCAAATAGATAAAATTTTTGGTCATTGACAGACAAAATCCGCAGTTCGTTTGTGAGATAATCAATTCCCATGGCTAACATCGCTTGTTCTACTTCACGGCTAACGTCAGGTAATCGTCTGTTTTCAAAAGCGCCCATTAAATCGGTGCCAACCCCATACTCATGGTTACCATGAATAGCAAAAGTTGGC
>CAYSQU010000010.1:0-12382 GCA_964433365.1 uncultured Gammaproteobacteria bacterium | reverse complement strand
CGATTGGGGTGGTTACCAGCCACCTGTCTCAAAAGGACTCCGAAAGGACTAAGCTGATATATAGTTTGAGTGAAACATTCGGGTGGAACCGTCCAATAAAAAGGACCCCGATGCCATTGAGTTGGTATTGGGGTTTTATTTTTATGAAATGACACACCACATTAAGGCATATGTTAAATAATTCTGCCAACACCGCTTTTCTTGAGTCAAATAAATTCAAAAAAGTGTGTATTTTGGGCGCGTTTATGGTTTTGGCCGAGTTGATTTTGCTCGCGGTTTTTTGGCATATCAGCCAGAACATTGAAGACGGAAAAGAGTTTTTCGTTTTTATGGAGTTTTTGTGTTGTATCGTATTGGTATTTGCTATTGGTTTATCTTGGTCCTTTGTTCCAAAATATACGTTTTTATTTAAAGAAGATGGGATACAGATTTCAACCGACAAAATATTTGGCGTGAGTGAATTATCAGTTGGAGGTAGAGCCAGAGGGCAAGTTGGATTGTTGGGCGCGGCGGCTTTAGAGTCATCTTTAAAGAAACAGGAAGCAAGGGGAAGTTTAGATTTTATCTTTGCTCGTCTGAAAGTTAATACTTTTTTTGTCAGTTATAATGACACAATCTCTGTTTATATTCAACCACCATGGCATGATTTTGTATTAAAGGCAGTTTCTGTGTATCTTGTGACTAAAAATGGTTCGATAGAATTGAGTTGTGTTGATAAAAAGAAAGCATGACAGATGGTTGATTTTATTGTTGGCCGCGGTATAGAAGTCCAGAGTAACGCGAAGCCATTTTTTCTCACTCCGAATTTTTTAAAAAATAAATAATTTTATAAACTTTATAACTTTTAACTTTATAAACCCGCAACCATATGGAAAAAGAACAAAAATTAGAACTGGTTCGCCATTCATTGTCTCACTTGATGAGCATGGCAATAGTGGAAAAATATCCCCAAGCCGGATTGGCAGTGGGACCATCAATTGAGAATGGATTTTATCAAGACTATGATCTACCAGAGCCAATTTCAGAAAAAGATTTTGTTTGGATAGAAAAAAGAATGCGCGGGATGGTTGCGCAAAAAATTAAATTTGCGCAAAAAGATTCTGATTTAAAAAGCGCCCTAGAATTTTACAAGCATGATCCATACAAAACAGAAATGATTAATGATTTACACGCCAGAGGCGAGGTTTTGAGTTTTTATGATTCTGATTGGTTTCATAATCTTTGCGCCGGCCCGCATGTAAAAGATACATCAGAAATTAACCCCGAAGCGTTTAAGTTAACCAAAGTGGCGGGCGCTTATTGGCATGGCGATGAGAAAAATAAAATGTTGCAAAGAATTTATGGCGTGGCATTTGAAACAAAAGAAGAATTGGAAGAATATTTACACAGGCAGGAAGAAGCCGAGAAACGAGACCATCGTAAAGTAGGACAAGACCTGAAATTGTTTGTGTTTTCTGATTTGGTCGGCAAGGGCCTGCCAACTTTTACGCCAAAAGGCGCTACGATTAAAAGAGAATTGGAAAGATTTGTAGTTGATGAGGAAATCAAGCGCGGGTATCATCATGTGGTAACTCCGGATTTGGCCAAAGTGGATTTGTATAGAAAATCCGGGCATTATCCGTATTATAAAGATACGATGTATCCGGTAATGCAGATTGATGAAGAGGAATTGATTTTGAGGCCGATGACATGTCCGCATCATTTTATGTTTTTCAAGTCAGAGCCACACAGTTATCGCGATTTGCCATATAGAATTGCTGAAGTTGCTCACCAATATCGTTATGAAAAGAGCGGAGAATTGTCAGGGCTCACCCGCGTGAGGATGTTCTGTCTGGCAGACGCGCATATTGTAGCGGCCAAAGAGCAGGCCAAGCAGGTTATAAAAGAAGTTTTGGAATTGATTGATTTTGCTAACCAAACTTTTGGCATGGTAAAAGGCGTGGATTATAGATATCGTTTGTCGCTCGGCGATCGGTCAGATGATAAAAAATATTACGAAGACGACGCGTCTTGGGAATACGCGGAAAATGTGTTGCGCGAGGTTTTGAAAGATATCAAAGCGCCATTTTTTGAGGCCCCAAATGAAGCTGCTTTTTATGGCCCTAAAATTGACATTCAGGTTAAAAGGGTTGGTGGCCAAGAAGAAACGGCATTCACTGTTCAATATGATTTTGTCATGGCCGATAGATTTGATCTAACGTTTGTTAATAAAGAAGGAAAAGATGAGCGGCCAATAGTTATCCACAGGTCTTCAATTGGGTGTTTGGAGCGCACAATCGCGTTTTTGATAGAAAAATATGCTGGCGCGTTTCCAGTGTGGCTCTCTCCTGTTCAAGTTTTACTTGCGCCAGTCGCGACTAAACATCAAGAAGGCGCCCGGGCGCTTGCCGCAGAGTTGCGGGATAAAGGTATCAGAGTAGAAGTGGACGACGCTGACGAGACAGTAGGCAACAAAGTCCGCAAGGCCTCCGGACAAAAAATTCCGTACATTGTGATTGTCGGCGACAAAGAGCTGTCAGGCGAGGATTGGATGATTCGAGTAAGAGGCGAAAAAGATCAGGTGAAGATGAGTAAGGAGAGTTTTGTGGAGAAAGTACTAAAAGAAATTAAAAATAGAAATTAGAGAAATTAAAAATTATCTTGTCCTGCGTCAGTGAGAAGTTTATCGCGTTCAACTAAAAGTTTTGTGTATTCATCTAACGCTTCCATTTGTTCTACTATTTCGTTCGCTTTGTCTATTTTTCCTTTCGCGCCTAATCTATCTTTTTCTTTTGCCAGATATTCAAACACAATGTTTTCATTGCCTTCCGGCAGATTAGTTATGTATCCCGCACTATCAATTTTTAAATGCGCGAACCAGCCAAGTTTAATTGATTCAACAATTGACCGTAAGCCCTTGAGTTTTTCGTAAATTTCCACTCGTTTTTGTTTGAATTTTTCCAATTTAATTTGTCCTTTTTCCGCGTTTGGACCCGGTCGCGCTTCAGATTCCACTTCCGCTTCTAACTGTTCCGCCCTGGCTCGCAATTCACCGGCTCGCATGTTTTTTTTGAATTCAGTGCTACCCATCGCTGTGTGTTTTGTCTCAAACGCGTCGGCCTGTCTGTCTAAATCATACTCTTTTTGGCCTTCCCTTAGCCCAACTTTTAGTTCAGTTGCGCTTTCATTAGCTCTTTTTTGCATTCTTTTAGAAACAAGATTGTCTGCCATATTTTGAGGCATGTCGTCAATTTTTATAAATGCATCGCGCAGGCGGCTTGATTTTATGGCTTCCGCATCCTCATCCACGGCCGCATCGGCCACATTCGCCTTCTTATCCGCCGCTCTCATCATCGCTTCGCCCTTGGCGGCAGTTCGTCTGTCAACCTGCGTTTCGTCTGTTTCGGCAGACATTTGACCGAATTTTTGATAGGCCCGTTCATCGCGGCTCATTGTGACGAAAGATTTTAATTTGCTCCAAAATCCTTTTGGTTCTTCCGCGTGTTCTGTTCTGTCGGCTAATTTTGCCCCAGCTATATCCGCTGGCGGCAGAATCTCGCTTCGTTCCATTTTCGCTGACGCGGCTATTGGTTCAAAATCAGACGCGGCTAATTTTTTATGTTGCGAATCAGCTATTCTGGCTTTTAGTTCCGCGAGAGAAACTCCCACAGTTTCAGTTTTTTGGGGCAGGCCGATTTGTTTTCGCAATACCGCCATTCTTTTGTCGACACCCTCCTGTTTAAGTTCCTCAAAATAAGAATCAACCTTTTTAAGCGTTTCTACTCTGTTTTTTGGCAAAGGGCCTCTTTTTGGTTCAGCGACAATTTCGCTTAAGTCATCTTTCCGCTGTTTTTTGGGCGTTGTTTCGCCATTTGGCGCGAATTTAATTCTCTCTCCCATATTTTTTAGGTTAAAAAATTATACAACTGTATTATAGCACATATCCACAGGAAGTCAATGTCGCTGTTGACAAAGATTCGCTTTTGATGTAAGATATAATGTTTCTCCCCCCAAACAAGGAGGTGTGTTATGGGAGAACTTGTTAGTTTTTGCCCTCCCGCTGTTTTGCGTCCGCATATCGGGTGCGATAGCGGCGTGTTCAAAGACAGACCGGACATGGGCGAGGCGGCCAATAGAACGTATGAGTTTTTTGACTTTTTGCCTCCGCCAGTGTCTGGTTTTCCTGTGGGGCAACAGGAAGACACCCTGCTGACTTTGGTGTTCGCGCCGATTCAGAGAATGTGGGCGCGACAGGCCAAGAAGCAGGCCACGCTTGCTTTGCTTCGCTCCAATCTTGAGAAAACGGAGCAGGTGAGGTGGGCGGGAAAAACGTATTGGATGTGTCAAGTTATGGAGGCGGGAATAGTGTTGCCTCCGGCCTTGCACCCCCAACACGTCGGCAAACTGTGCGTGCAGCTTGTCGTGAGGGAGGTTGGAGTTTGACGGCGCGGGATTGGAGACCCCGCGCCGCTTGATTTTTTAGAGCGTGAAGTGTAGAATGTGAAATATGGATCGCAAATTTTTTATAATCACATTTGGCTGTCAAATGAACAAAAATGATTCGGAACGAATTGAATCAGTTTTGTTGTCAGCCGGGATGAAGAGGGCTGTCGGGCCGGAAGACGCGGATTTGATAGTTTTGAACAGCTGTTCGGTGCGCAACGCGTCTGAACAGCGGGTGATTGGTCTGGTACATAATTTTAATGAATTAAAAAAGCAAAATCCTAATTTAAAAATTGCTGTTACCGGCTGTATGCCTGGGCGGGATAAAGATGGTACGTTGAAGGGGCGTTTATCTGGCGTGGATTTTTATTTTCCGACCCCGCGCGGTGATAATTTTTTGTCAATTAACCCGACTCGGGATATAAAACACAAGGCGTTTGTGACGATTCAGACCGGTTGCGGGCAGTATTGTTCTTATTGCGTCGTGCCATACGCGCGCGGGAAAGAAATTAACAGGCCTTTTAATGACATTTTGCGTGAAATTAGAGAGTTGGCGGAGAACGGTTGTGTTGAAATAACTTTGCTCGGTCAAATTGTGAATAAATATCCTGATTTTGCGAGATTGTTGCGAGAAATTAATAAGATAGACGGCATACAGCGAGTAAATTGGACTGCTTCGCATCCATTGTTTATGACTGACGAAGTCATTGACGCGCTCATTTTGCCAAAGCAAGTTAATTATCTGCATATTCCTGTTCAATCGGGCAGTGATGATGTCTTGCGCAAGATGAACAGAAAACATACTCGTGAGTTTTATATTGACTTGATTAAAAAAATTAGAGCGAAAAAACCGGACATCGCGCTTGGCACTGATATTATAGTTGGTTTTTGCGGTGAGACAGAAGAACTCTTTCAAGAGACGGTTGATTTGTATAAACAATGTGATTTTGACATCGCGTATCTCGCGGAATATTCAACTCGCTCCGGCACTGCCGCGGACAAAGCGTTCAAAGACGATGTGCCTCAAAAAGAAAAAAAACGCCGCTGGCAGGTCTTGCAGGATTTGATGGAAGAGACGACTTTGCGCAAGAATCAAAAGTATGTTGGTCAGATAGTTAGCGTGTTGGTGGATAAGTGTGAAGATGGGGTGTGTGTTGGTAATTCAAGCGAAATGAAAGTCGTGAGTTTTCCCGGCGATGAGAGCTTGATTGGAAAGGTTGTAAATGTTAGAATAACAGAGGCGAAGGAGTGGATTTTGTGTGGAGTTAAAAGTTCATAAAGTTTGTAAAGTTCGTAAAGTACTTTATAAACTTTAAAAACTTTCTAACTTTATAAACTCTGAATCATGTCCGGAGAAGTTAAAGCATTGTCCAAAGTAATTGTCCTTGTTGGCCCAACCGCTTCCGGCAAAAGCGACTGGGGTCTTAGGTTGGCTAAAAAATATAATGGCGAAATTATAATGGCTGATTCGCGACAGGTATATAAGAAAATGGATATCGGCACAGCGAAAGAGCGCGGAGAGTGGAAAAGGATTGGTCTGCATAAAATATGCTTTATCAATGATGTGCCGCATTATTTAATGGATTTTCTTGACCCTGGAAAATTTTTTACAATGGCGGAGTTTAAGGATGAGGCAATTCGACGGATTAATGCTATTGTTGGCGTTGGCCATTTGCCTATTGTTTCCGGCGGGACAGGGCTTTATGTGCATGCCTTGGTGGATAATTTAAGTATTCCAAAAATCGCGCCAAATAAAAAACTCCGCGATAGTTTGGAGGAGAAGACGAATGAGGACTTAATGCAGTGGTTGGAAAAATTAGACCCTGTTACAGCTCAGACGGTTGATAGGTTTAACAAGCGCAGGGTTGTGCGCGCTCTAGAAGTTTGTATTTTAAGCGGGACGCCGTTTTCAGAACAACAAAAAAAAGGCGAGCCGTTGTTTGATTTCTTGCAAATTGGAATTGAAGTTTCACGTGATGTTTTGTATCAGCGCATCAGCGAGCGCGTTGATATGATGATGAAGCTGGGTCTTTTGAAGGAGGTGGAAGAGTTGGTTAAGCGAAAATATCCTTGGTCATTGCCAAGCATGAGCGGAATTGGCTATCGCCAGTTTAAAGAATATTTTGAGAAAAAAATTACTCTTGATCAGGCGATTGAAAACTTAAAGCAAGACACGCGCCGTTACGCTAAACGGCAATTGACATGGTTCAAGAGAGATGAGAGAATAAAGTGGGTGGAGAAGTATGATGACGCGGAGAAGTTGGTGAATGAATTTTTAATTTCAAACTAATTTTTTATGTCAATAAATTTGCCAGCAGTTTTACCGTCTGGCTCAAGAGAGAATACGCCATTTTTGAGTTCAACGCGCAGTCAAGCAAAGGTGTCTGTCAGTCAAGTGAGAGGAAACCAAGGACCGGTGACGTCAATCGCCAATGTAAATCGCGGCGCTGTGTCCGCGACGTCATCAATCAATCGTCCGGCGCAAGACAGTTCTGGACAGAAATCAGATGATTTGCGTTACGCCTATGTTCAACGAATGATAAAAGCCAGAAAAGAGAAAGAAAAAAATTCCAAACAACCAACCACCAAAGAGACGGTGCAGAAAAAGTTCGCAATAAAATTAGGCGCTCAACAGCTTGGTACCGGGACATTGTTTCGCCGTAGTGGTCCGCGCGGGTTGGATAGGACGTTATTGAAGATGAAAAGGAAATTTAGGTCAACATTCAGCAGTTTTCAGCCAAAAGATTTAAAATTTCTCGGCGATATAATTGAAAGACACGCCAGAAATCTTCCTACAGGCGTTGGTTTTAGCCGACTTGCCAAGAAAGAGATGAAAAGAATAGTTTATGAAGCGGCGCGAAAGAAATATGAGATTAGTCAAGTTGATGCCGAAAGGATGAGGAGTATTATAGATACATTGTAATAAAAATTGTCCCGATTGGTTCGGGACAATTTTTTATTTAATTTTTTCTCGCAAAATCTTTTCAACAACCTTTGGATCAGCGGAACCCTCGGTGGCCTTCATGACCATGCCTTTTAAAAATTGTAAAATCGGCTCTTTGCCGGCTCTAAATTCTTCCACTTGCTTGGGATAACTTCTAATCACGCCATCAATCACTACTCCGATTTTTTTCTCATCCTTAACTTGCCCCCAGCCCTTGTCTTCCAAAATATGCGTTGGGTCATTGTCTTTGTCAGAGCCCGCCATGATGGTAAGGATTTTTAACCCGTTAGTTGAGTTGACGCGGTTTGTGTAAATCAAAGCGACAAGTTCAGCAAAGTTTTCGGCGCTAAAACGCGCGTCTTTGATTTCCTTGCCTTTTTCTTTCAATATCCCCAAAAGTTTGGATGTTATCCAACCACCGGCCAAGCGGGCGATTGCCTGTGGCACGTTTTCCGCTTTGTTTTTCGTCTCCGGCAAAGAGTCAAGCCATTCAGTCAGTTCACTCATTACTTCTTCCGCAAAGTCGGCCAGTTGAACATCACTCGCGAGAATTTGCGCGTCAGAATAGGAAAAATTAAATTCTTCATGAAAGCGCCGGCGCCTTTTTTGCGGTAATTCCGGCAATTTGATTTTTCCGGCGATTTTTTCAGGATGAAACGGCGGAATATCCGGCTCTGGAAAATAGCGATAGTCAGTGGCGTTTTCTTTTATCCTCTGCAGGACGCTTTCGCCCTTTTCGTCATCCCAGCCCCTTGTCTCCTGCTTCCACGTTTCGTTTTTGTCTAAAAGTTCACTCTGCCGTTTGATTTCGTATTCAATCGCTTTCTCCACTGCTTTGAAAGAATTTATGTTTTTTAGCTCAATTTTGTCGTTTAGTTTATATCCGGACAGTGGAATTATATTTCCATCTCTTATCTCCCATTTCCCACTCTCCTGCACTGATATATTGGCTTCACAGCGCATGTGGCCTTTTTCCATGTCGGCATCACTTATACCAAGGTAGCGGAAAAGCGTGCGCAGTTCCTGGCAGTATGTCTTGGCCTCCAATGCGGTTTTGAAGTCAGGGTCCGTAACTATTTCCACAAGAGGCGCGCCGGCGCGGTTGAAGTCAACAAGTGTCTCGCCATTGGCTGTGTGTAAAAGTTTGGCTGTGTCTTCTTCCAGATGCACGCGAGTGACTCCGATTTTTGCTGATTCGCGTATGTTGTCATTCAGAGGAAATTGCAAAGTAATGCTCCCGTGTTCGGCAATCGGTTCGTCATATTGCGAGATTTGGTAGCCCTTTGGCAAGTCAGGATAAAAATAATGCTTGCGGTCAAATTTTGATAATTTACGAATTGAACAATCCAGCGCTTGACCGATTTTTACAGCCCACTCAATCGCGGTTTTGTTTGGTACTGGCAAAGTTCCTGGTTGCGCGGTGCAAATTTCGCAGATGTTAATGTTCGGCTCACGCGCGTCTAGATCGTTTTTGCACGAACAAAACATTTTGGACTTTGTTTTAAGTTCAACGTGCACCTCCATGCCAATAATCGCGGTATATTTGTTTGTCATAATCAAATTTGCGGGGGCGTTAAAACAGCGGTTTTTTTGGCTTCATCAAGCAAGATTATCATTACAATCAGTATATATGGAGTTACAAGAAAATTGATTACAGAAAATAACGTTGTCGCGATTGCTTTTCCAATATCGCCGCCAATTCCGCCAATCGCGGACAATACCAAATTAATAATCATTACGACTAAATAAGCGGCTATTGCCGGCGTAAAAGCCCTGCTCAACACACCCCACCATCTTTTTTGCGTCAGCGACGCGCTTGTTTTCAGCGCTTCCCTTATTTTTTTATTATCAAGCACGACGGAGTAAGCCGTAAAAATCAGTTTAATAGAGAAATACACAAGATGAAAAATGCCATACGTCGCCACCAAGCCAAATATCGCGTTAAGGATTTGGGAATGCAATAACCTGTTTGATATCGCAAGAGCTATTAACCCAAGAAATAGCGGCCACGCGGAATAAATGCCGACCAATATTGTGGCCCCAAATCCGCGCCAAATAACCGCTTTCGCTTCTTTTAAGGCGTCTTTTATCGGCGGCGCGGGCATTTTTTTGTTTAGCAAATCAATTACTTTGATTAACGCGAAGTTAAACCACATACCCAGCGCGATTGCGGCTATCAAGACAAGCGACAGCAAGGGAATAAGCACGAACAAGATTGGCGACATTGTCGCGCCGAATTTTACTATTGTCAGTTTGATTATGTTTTTGAACAAAAATATGAATATTGCCGGAATAAGCATGAGCAAAAGGTATTTAAGTATGGTTGTGAAGTTGTCTTTGTATAGATTATAAGACCGTTTAATGAGTTCGCCGATTGAGATGAGCATATAATTTAAGATTGAAGATTAAAGATTGAATAATTTGCCAGATTTTGTTGTGAATTTTTTGCGGTGGCAAGAGTCGACTTTCTCTCACACACTCAATGAGTTTGTAGTCCTTGAACGTTTTGGCGATTTGGAGATATGCCTGCTCCGCGTCAGACAAGTGGCGCAGGTCATCTTCGTGGATGTCGCGTTTTTTGCCGTGCAAATATTCGCGTTCGCCTTTCTTGTCTACCAATTCTTGTGAGATTTTTGGCGTAACATGCAAAATAATGCTGATATCCGGTTTAGGAAGGCCGAATATATTATACTCTAAATTGTAATCCCACGCAAAGTATTTTTTACGTTCTGCTTTATTTGAAATTTTGCCACCCTGATGCGCCAAATTTGAGCTGACGTAGCGGTTGCACACCACAATTTTGCCCTGTTTTAGCCATCTTTTTATATCAAATGAGGCGGCGTATCTATCAAGCGCGTAAAACATAGAAGCGCGATATGGCCCAACTTCGCGCGCGCTGCCAAATTTTCCATTCAAATAATCCTCAACCAACGCCGAACTTTTGTTGCCGTAGCGCGGAAAACTGATCTCTTGGACTTTGTGTCCGAGTTTTTTTAATCGTTTTACCAAAATTTTGGTTTGCAATGTCTTGCCAGAACCGTCGGTGCCCTCGATGAGGATAAAAAGTCCTTTTTTCATATTTTTTTGTAGGTCGCAAACCTAAATCCGTTTTGTTTCTCTTCACTTATCACTTTCCATTTTTTACTATCGATAAGAGGAAAAAAAGAATCACCGTTTACCTCCTTGTTAACGTGAGTAATGTATAGTGTGTCAGCAAAATTAATTGTTTGCGCGTATAAACTGGCTCCGCCGATGACAAACACCTCTTCGTTGGCATGTTTTTTTACCGCCTCTTCCCAATTGCTAAAAATTTCCACACCTTCGGGGACTTTGTAATCAACGTTGCGAGAAATCACGATGCTTTTTCGTCCGGGCAATGGCTTGCCAAGATAACTTAAAATTGACTCAAATGTTTTTCGGCCCATCATCACTGTCTTGCCCTTGGTAATTTCCTTAAAGTGTTTCAGGTCTTCCGGGATATTCCAAGGCAGTTGGTTGTTTATGCCAATGCAGTTGTTTTTTGCGACTGCTGCTATGAGTGCTAACATATTAAATTGCAATTGGAAAACTAATTCTTGGCCAGCTTTCATACCCAATCAATTCTGTCTCCGTATACTGCCAATCAAAAATTGATTTGAAATTATTAGTTTGTATGTGTGGGAGTGGATACTTGTTGGGGTCTCGAGTGAGCTGTTCTTTTGCGCCATCAATGTGGTTGAGATAAATATGCACATCAGCGAGGAATCCGACTAGTTTGCCTTCTTGCAGTCCGCTTTCTTTCGCGAGCAGATGAAGCAGGGTGGCATAGCTGGCAATGTTAAATGGCAGGCCAAGCATTGTATCAACCGAGCGCTGGCTCCAAAACAGGTTAAGCTTGCCATCAAGCACGGTGACTTGAAATCCATAGTGGCAGAATGGGGGAATAACAATATCTCTGTCAACAGGATTCCATGCCAAGACGAGCATTTGGCGGCTGTATGGCGTCTTTTTGAGGTCATCAACCATCCGTTTTAGTTGGTCTACGCCCTGGCCGGTATAGTCAGTGTCATAACTTTGGTATTTCGCGCCAAAATGCCGCCATTGCCAGCCGTAAATCGGTCCTAAGTCCCTTTCGGCTAGCATTTTTTTCTTCGTTTCTTCATCATGGGCATATGGCACTTTGAGCGGCGAGCACCATTCATCCCAAATATGATTGTTTCTATCCAAGAGCCACTGTTTGTCGCTTATGCCTTTTATAAAAAATTCTAATTCGCTCGCGACCAACCGATAAGGCATTTTTTTGGTTGTCAAAAGCGGGAAACCACTGCTCATGTCGTGCTCAAACATGGCCCCGGCGATTGCAAGAGTGCCGGTGCCTGTACGATCTTTTTTTTCTATGCCATCGTTTAGGACTTTTTGGACGATGTTTAGATATGATTTCATAGCTACGGATATACGGATAATCCGGATTTACGGATGTGATTGTGTGCCAGTTGAGCCAAATCCTCCACGACTTTTCTCATTCATCTCACTTACTTCTTCCCACTCTGCCGTGTCAACTTGAACAAATGTCGCCTGGCCAAGCCGTTCGCCCCTTTCGATTTTTACTTCTGTGTCAGTTAGATTATATACTTGCAACAAAATTTCGTCGTTTTCACCACAATAATCATTATCAATGTAGCCGGTGCTGACGAATAGGCCTTTGCGTTTCAGTGTGCTGGAGCGGTCTTTTATTTCTAACATATAACCTTTCGGTGTAGCTACTATGATGTTAGTTGGTAAACGTTCCAAAGAGCGTGGTGGGATAATTACGTCTACGCGAGAATACAAGTCAAAAGCAACCGCGCCAGAAGTTTGGTATTCTGGCAATGGCAGTGTTTTGTCAATTCGTTTTATTTTAACTCTCATTTATTTCTTTAAGCATTTTGTCAATTTGACTTTGCAAGTTCTGTATCGTTCCACTGTTGTCAATAATAAAATCGGCCCTTTTGGCTATTTCTTTTATTTCTAATTCTGACTCACTGTTACTTTCCTTTT
>CAYSQU010000009.1:0-12465 GCA_964433365.1 uncultured Gammaproteobacteria bacterium | reverse complement strand
ACAAAAATCGTCTGCACGATTGGTCCCGCGTCAGAGAGAGTTGAGACAATCGTCAAAATGATAAAAGCTGGCATGAACGTGGCTCGGCTTAATTTTTCGCATGGCACCCACGAAAATCACACGTTATTGATTAAAAATATCCGCGAAGCGGAAAAAATCACTGGCGAACCGATTGCCATAATGCAGGATTTGCAGGGCCCAAAAATCAGGGTCGGCATTCTTCCGCGCGATGGCTTGGAATTGAGAGTTGGAGACAAGAAAACCATGGACACGTCTATCTTTGATTATAAAGATGGAAGGATTCCTGTTGATTATCAGAGTTTGCATAAGTATTTAAAGAAGGACGAGCGGATTTTATTGGATGATGGAAAAATGGAATTACGCGTCTTGGGCGTGGCTGGCGCAAAAATTGAAACTGAGGTCGTAGTTGGCGGTGTTTTGATTTCACACAAAGGCATTAACGCGCCCGACTCAAAGCTGGAAGTAAAGGCCTTAACTGAAAAAGACAGAGAGGACGCGAAGTTTGGCGTGGAGCGCGGCGTGGACTTGATGGCGCTTTCTTTTGTAACAGATGAGAATGATATTTTTGATTTGCGTTTTTTAATTCAAGAATATGAGAGAGACTTGAAGCACAAGATTAGCCAGCCGATACGGCTCATCGCGAAGATAGAGAGAAAGTTGGCAGTAAAGAACATTAAGCAGATTTTGCAGGCCACTGACGGTATTATGGTGGCGCGCGGCGATTTAGGAATAGAAACGCCTGCTAAAGAAGTGCCCTTAATACAAAAAAATCTGATTGATTTATGTCTTAATGAAAACAAGCCGGTAATTGTCGCGACGCAGATGTTGGATTCAATGCAAAACAATCCTCGGCCAACGCGCGCTGAAGTGTCGGATGTCGCCAACGCGGTGATTGATCACGCAGACGCTTTGATGTTGTCCAATGAAACAGCCACTGGCAAATTTCCAGTTGAAACAACGCAAACAATGTCAGATATAATCACGGAAACAGAAAAATCAGTGTATGATAATTTGATGGTACGCGAATATCCAAAAAGCAAAAAGAAAATTGACGAAGTAATCAGCAGGATGTCGCGTTTGCTGGCTGAAGAGACCGGAGCGAAATTAATTTTGGCCGCGTCAATTTCTGGCGAGACCGCGCGCCATATCAGCAGATATCGTCCTGAGCTTCCGATTGTTGTTGCCACAAGCACGGAGCGCGTCAAGCGCCAGCTTAATTTAATCTGGGGCGTTCTGCCGTTCATTCTTGAGCCATGCAGGAGCATTGAAGAATTAATTGATCGCTCAATGATAGATTTGAAAAAACGAAAGATCATCAAAACAGGGGACAAGATAGTCATTGTCGCGGGCGAGCCGATTGGTCAGGCCGGACACGTGAATTTACTTGAGGTGCGGGAAGTGGTGTGAGATGTTGTAAAGTTGTGATTGTGTTGTAATTGTGTTATAATTGGTAAATAATAGAGTAAAATTATGGAAAAAGGGAAATTTGTAGCTTGGTTTAAGGACATCTCAATCAAGGATGTCCCGATTGTCGGCGGGAAAAACGCGTCTTTGGGCGAGATGTATTCTAAATTAACATCCAAAGGCGTGAAGGTGCCAAATGGTTTTGCCATTACCGCGGACGCGTATTGGCATTTTTTGCGCGCGCATGGATTGGACAAAAAAATAAAAAAACATTTGCAAAATTTAGACATCACAGACGTGCGCGAGTTGGCGAGGGTTGGAAAAGTTATCCGCGAGTCAATTTTGGCCGTGGAATTTCCAAATGATCTAAAAAAAGAAATTATCGCGTCTTATCGCGAGTTATCGTCATTGGCAAAAATAAAAAATTTATCTGTGGCTGTGCGTTCGTCAGCAACAGCGGAGGATTTGCCGGACGCGAGTTTCGCCGGACAGCAGGAAACATATTTGAATGTTCGCGGAGAAGCGCAGTTGCTTGAGGCAGTTCGAAAATGCGTCGCGTCTTTATTCACTAACCGCGCTATTTCTTACCGCGAAACAAAGGGCTTTGACCACATGAACGTTGCTTTATCAGTCGCGGTTCAACAAATGGTTCGTTCAGACATTGGCGCGTCTGGCGTGATGTTCACTTTAGACACAGAGTCGGGTTTTGCCGGAGTTGTCCTAATTAACGCGGCTTATGGCTTGGGGGAATATGTTGTAAAGGGCAGGGTGAATCCTGACCAGTATTATGTTTTTAAACAAGGCATAAAACAGGGCAAAAACGCTGTTATCAGCAAAATTATTGGTTCAAAAGAGGTCAAATTAGTATATGGCAAAATCGGAGGCACAAGGCAATTGGTTGTCAATCATTATGAACGCAATCGTTTTGCCATTAATCAAGATGAAGTTGTCCGTTTGGCAAAATGGGGGATGCAGATAGAGGAGTATTATGGCCGTCCGCAAGATATTGAATGGGCGAAAGACGGCGCGACAGGCGAACTTTTCATTGTTCAAGCCAGACCCGAAACAGTCAAAGCCAAGGCCGACCATTCGGTTATACAAACATATTTATTAAAGAAAAAAAGCAAATTGCTAGTAACTGGTATTTCAGTAGGCCAAAAAATCGGCGCCGGCAAGGCGCGGGTGATTGAAAATCCCAGAGAGATGAAACATTTTAAAAAAGGCGAAATTTTAATAACGCGCATTACTGACCCCGATTGGGAGCCGATTATGCGCATGGCTTCGGCTATTGTCACTGAACAGGGTGGCAAAACATCGCATGCGGCTATTGTTTCGCGCGAACTTGGCGTGCCTTGCGTTGTTGGCGCTACTGGAGCCCGCAAGATTTTAAAAACCGGCAAACCAATTACCGTGTCCTGCGCCGAGGGAGATGAGGGGTATATTTATGATGGAATTCTACCGTTTGAAGTCAAAAAAACAGAGATTAAAAAAGATACAAAAACAAAGACGAAAATAATGATGAACGCGGGCGATCCCGATAACGCGTTCGCGCTTTCTTTTTTGCCAAATGATGGTGTTGGTTTGGCGCGCGAGGAATTTATTTTTACTAATTTTATCCGCATTCATCCGCTCGCTTTGATTAATTTTAATAAATTGAAAGATAAAGCCGCCAAGAAAAAAATTGCGAAAATGACACGCGGCTATAAAAACAAGTCAGATTATTGCGTTGACAAATTGGCCGAGGGCATTGCGCGCATTGCCGCGGCAATGCATCCGAATGATGTTATTGTGCGGCTTTCTGATTTCAAAACCAATGAATACGCCACATTGCTTGGCGGCAAAGAGTTTGAGCCAAAAGAAGAAAATCCAATGCTGGGCTGGCGCGGGGCGAGCCGATATTATTCAAAAGAGTACAAACCCGGTTTTCGTTTAGAATGCATGGCTTTAAAAAAAGCGCGCGAGGATTGGGGATTGAAAAATATTATAATTATGGTGCCGTTTTGCAGAACGCCTGAAGAGGGCGAAAAAGTGCTGGCCACAATGGCGGAATTTGGCCTCAAGCGCGGAGAAAATGGCTTGCAGGTTTATGTGATGTGCGAAATTCCTTCTAATGTTATTTTAGCCGAAGAGTTTGCAAAAATTTTTGACGGGTTTAGTATTGGTTCAAACGACCTCACCCAGCTTACTCTCGGCGTTGACCGCGATTCGTCGCTTGTCAGCCATGTCTACAGCGAAAAAAATAAGGCCGTGATTGATTTGATTAAGCGCGTTATTAAAGTAGCGCATCAATACAAGCGCAAGGTCGGCATTTGTGGCCAAGCGCCGTCCGATTATCCTGAATTCGCTGAAATGTTAGTGAGGGAGGGTATTGACAGTATTTCACTTAATCCAGACACAGTTGTTGCCACGCGCGAGCGAATTGCTTATGTTGAAAAAACTATTGGCAAAACAGGCAAGAAAACAAACGGAAAGTTTTTGGGTTTAATTGCTGTTATCGGACTTATGGGCGCGTCCTTAATTGGTCTTGGCGCTGGGTGCAGTTATGTTATTCCACAACCAAAACAAACGGTTGTGGAAATTTCGCCTGCGATGCTAAAACAAAAAATGGAGGAAAAAATGGCGCAAACACTCAACGAACTTAAAGCACAATCGCAAACGCTTCAAGAAGATACATGGGGACATTTCACTTTACAATATCCATTTGGCTGGTCAGCGCGTAGCTTGAAAGGCGCCGTGACTTTGCGCGGTGAAGCAACAGGTGATTATTTCAGTTTGCGCATTAAAGATGGTCTGGCCACCGACGTGGTAAGTAAGCAAGAAATCACAGTTGATGGCTTGAAGGCGTATCGTTTCGTTGAGAATTACAAGGGTACGCCTGACGGAGAATACACGGCAGTGGAGATTGTGAGGACAGGCGGGTGGGTAATGGAAGTTGATGGAAAAGGTCCTGAATTTGATAAAATTTTAGCAAGTTTGAAGTTTAGTAAATAATTCTATGGTTGAAAAACATGGAGCAAAAATGCCACGAGCCGAAGGGTGGGCTGGAGGGCGTAAAGTGCGTCCAGATGAAGAAGCGGTGATGATGGGGGCTGCGGCAATAGATTATAAAGAGGGTGTCTGGGGGAAAAGCACTATAAATGGAAACTCGGAGAGAGACAAGTTGCCAAAAATGACACAGGAAGAATTGGCATGGCTGAATTCAGCAGACATTGGAAAGGCCGCGGAAGTTGAAGAAGTATTAAAAAAAAGAATGGAGGATTGTGGATTGAATCCGGAAAGAGAAGGTATTGTGAAGTTGTTAGTAGATGATAAGGAAATTGAAATGGCAATAGGAAGTGATTTTGGTACAATAGTGCAACAGTAATTTTTAGTAAAAAAATCCCGCGTCAGAAATGGCGCGGGATTTTTGCGGGCTGGACGGGACTCGAACCCGCAACTTCTGCCGTGACAGGGCAGTGCTCTAACCAGTTGAACTACCAGCCCAAAGTGGCCGTTTAGGCATTGGCTTTAGCGGCGAGTTTTTTTGACCGTTTTAATTTTGCCTTATCGCGTTTAATTTTTGATTTAGCGCGCTCTATCTTTGCCAGTTGATTATTCTTTTTTCTTCTTCCCATAAAGTTTTTTTAAAAGGCCCTTAATGTGTTCGGCCACGGCAATGATACAAAGGAGGGGGTGTATCAGCCATGAACCAAACACATTAAGGGCCCTTGGTTTGTTTTCTACAAATAGTATTATACCACACTTCAGCTTTTTTGTCAATAGGTCTATTATTTTACTGTCTCCACAAGCTTGGTGAACAGGGCAGGATATTTTCCGGCGATTTGGGCCAATGTTTTTCGGTTCAGGTTATTTTTTTTGGTTTTTAACGCTCCGATTAATCGGCTGTAAGTCGTGCCATTGGCGCGAGCTCCTGCGTTAATTTGTATCTCCCACAAAGCGCGGAAGTCGCGTTTTTTTACGCGGCGGTCGCGATAAGAATGCGCTCCGGCTTTTTTCACGGCGGTTTTAGCTATCTTAACTAAGTTTTTGCGTCCAGCTTCAAAACCTTTTGTAAGTTTATGTAAATTGCGACGGTGTTTTGTTCTCTTTATTCCGCCTTTCGCTCTAGACATAAGATTAGATGTTAGGAATGCAATTGAGAATAGTGCGTTTGAAAGAGTCGGACATGATTTTGTCGAACCTTTTGTTGCGTTTGGTTTTGCCTGATTCGCGGGAATTAAAGTGGTCTTGCCCGTCTGTTCGTTTGATAACCTTAACGCCCTTTTTTGAGCGTTTTATCACAAAGCGTTTGGAAAATGTTTTGCGTGTCTTAAATGTCATATTGTTGTGATTATAGCTTAATGGCGATCTTTTGTCAAGGGGCTATTTCTTGGCCATTATGGCGGTGATTTTGTTGCCTTGTTTGGTTGGTTCTTGCTCAAGGCGAATATCCATTTTTGTTAATAGTTTTTTATAAAAATCATTCAACACGCCAAAAGCCAAATCAGGGCGCGCGTTCTCGCGTCCGCGCAATATGATTTCGGCTTTAACGCGGTCGCCGCTGTCCAAAAAGCCCTCGGCTTGCGTCATGCGCACGTTTAAATCATGCTCGCCGATTCGCACCGACAAACGGATGCCCTTGATCTCGCTTTCATGAGAACACGCTTTTTGTTTTTTGGCTTCCTTTTCTTTTTGATATTTGAATTTAGTGAATTCCACCAACTTGCATACCGGCGGATCTGCCTTTGGATTTATTTCAACCAAATCAACGCCAATCTCGCGCGCTTTATTCAGCGCTTCTTGTGTTTTCATTATGCCGAGATTTTCGTTTTCAACGCCAAGCAGACGCACTTCCGTAACAGCGATGTGTTCGTTGGTGTTATAGTGCGGGATTAATGGCTTGTCCGGGCGTTTCTTGCGCGATATACGCATATGTACGAAATACGAAAACTACGAAATTACGAACTACGAAATAAATATGAGTGGAGATGCCGGGAATTGAACCCGGGTCTAAACGGGTTACCGGTATACGTTACATGTGTAGCCGCTTTGTTATCCTATTAGCTTTTGTAAGCGGCAAAAAGGCCAATAGTTGTCCTGAAGTCCTTCAAATTAAATCTTCAGGCGGAGATTTAATTCTACGCTCAATAGTTTACACTGCCGATCCATTATTGAGCATCATGGTGGCAATGTCCGCCTGCCTTGTTAGGCGATGGCGGAGGCAAATGAAGGAACGTTGAAGGCGTTAGCCAACATGTTCTTCACTTTTGATACAAAGTTTGCACTTATATCCGCGTTTGATAGATTAACGAGGCGCAAGCGCATGCCTCGACATGTGTATGGCAGATAACTTAGTCCGTCTATCGAACCCTGTCATCCCCTGTTATGTGCGAACTACGAAAACTGCGAAATTACGAACTACGAAATATATTTTTGATTTCTCTTTTCATTTCTTTCTTTTTTAAACTTTCTCTCTTGTCGTACTTCTTCTTGCCTTTGGCAAGGCCGATTTCTAATTTAATGAGGCGGTCTTTATTATACACTGAAAGGGGCACTATTGTCAAGCCCTGTTCTTGGTTTTTTTCTCTTAGATAATTGATTTCTTTTGTATTTAACAGGATTTTTCTGCTGCGGGTTGGGTCATAGCCGATTAGTTGGCCGGCAAATTTATATGGATTTATGTGTACATTGGTCAAAAGCGGGATGTTGCCATGGAAAGTAACGAATCCGCCTTTTAGCCCAACATTGCCGTTTCTGATTGACTTCGCCTCTTGTCCAGACAACACCAAGCCGGCCTCATATGTTTCAAGGATGTCGTAGTCAAAACGGGCTTTTTTGTTTGTCGCGTAAATTGTCATATTTCGCTTATTAGTGTATAATATATTTAACATAAAGTAAAGTATGAGTTTTTTTATTGGCTTTACAAGCTCCGCTGTTTTGTGGCTAATCAGCCGTTATCCGGATTGGTGGCTGTTCATATCGGCAACTATTGCCTGGCTGGGCCTGCTTTTAAGCTTGTATTTTTATAAATATAAAATTAAAGAAAAAGGAATGGCGGGTATGCCGGTGATTATAATGTCGGCCTGCGCTTTGGTTGCTTTGTTGATTTTGTTGGATTGGGTTTGGGCGACTTATACATTGATAGCGCTGGGTGGCTTGATAATGTTTTTTTTGTTTGGTGAAGCGCAGAAATCAAACACATCAGGATTAACGCATGAAATCAGGCCGATTAGAAGAGTCCTGATGATGTTGTGGGTTTTTATCGTGTTCGCGTTTTCTTGTTTGGCGTTCGCTTTAAGCGTGTTTTTTCCAGGCGCGCCGTTTTGGCTTTTTGATTTTTTGCTTAGCGCTCTTTTTGGCGGAGCGTCGGTGATAATTTGGCAGATGTATTTTGTCGGCCAGACGCGCGAATTTTTGGTTTGGGCTTTGGCGCTGGTTTTGGGTTTGTGGGAAATTATTTGGGTTCTGCATCTTTTGCCTTTGGGTTATCTGGCGCTTGGCGCTTTAACAACATGGGTTTGGTATATTTTGCATTTGTTTGTCCGTTTTCGTTTGGGAGCGCAAGGAATTGTTTGGCGCAGGCAGATTTGGTTTCTTGCCACTAACGCTGTTTTGTTTTTTGTGATACTGTTTTTGTTTGTGAGATGGATATAAATTAAATTTGACCCATGATGCAGATAGCTTGACACAATTGGTGAGTCGTGTTATCTGGGTTATGAGTTGTGAATTTTATGGTTCAACATCCCCCGCATCTACCGCCGCCGGCATGCAGAGTGGACACGTACCATCGCTTGCAAAATCTGCGTTGGATAGTTTTTATTTTCGCGGCCGCGTTTTTGAGCGGGATTGCCGCGGCTTTGGTGACTGTGGCGTGGATAGCGCCGACGTTTGTTCCGAACGATTATTACAACACCAACCGTGATTTGAAAAATAACAACCGTCCGGACCCGCTTTTGGTTCGGCAAGTCAAACAGCGGATAATAGATGTTTATGATAAGCGCCAGAAAACAGACAAAGTGCTCTATGGCCAAAAAGCGCGCGTGGTTCAGGCCGGGCTTTTAAGTTCCGATGGTTGGGCAGTGGCGTTTTATCCTTTATATGTTTTGGGTGAAGAAAAAAATTGGGAAACGGTTGATTATCAGGGCGTGCTTTATGGAATAACAAAAGCGATTTACGACCCGATCAGCCGTTTGCTGTATTTCAAATTATCCGGGCAGGGTTTTCGCGTAATGTCGTTTGGGAACAGCGCCTCGCTCACAGACGAAAATTTATGGACAATTGGCAGTGACTGGGGCGGGAAAGAAGTCGTCCTCGGTGAATTGACAGCGATTGACAGCCAAAAAATTTATCCAATTTGGCGTATGCAATCATTCGCGACAATTTCATTCGGCGCGTCCGCTGGCGAGTTTGTTTTTGGGGCTCAAGGAGAGTCATTTGGCATTGTTGACGAAAGAGCCCAAATAATTCCGGCTTGGCTTATTGGCAGTCAGATTGGCTCGCTTTTGGAAAAACAAATCGTGTTTTATCACGGCGTTCCATGGCGCGGGTATATTATTGACGGAGTAAATAAAGACGGTGTCTGGACTTCTCTAACAGGTTTTTACGTGTCTGACGTTGGCAGTTTGGCAAAGGCAGACATGGTAAATCGCGGTGATGTGATTTTGAAAATCAACGGCCAGTCGGTTTCGTCTCAAAACGTCGCTGAACAGATTTCCTCCGCGCCGGAAGAGTTTAAAGTTGTTGTTTGGAGAAAGGGGAAAGAAGTGGAATTTGTGGTTAAGAAAGTGGTTGTGAAGGGTTGACAGACATTGTGGTTTGGAGTATAATACATTGTTAAATAATTTTTAATTTTCACTATGTTTCTACAACACCCCCCGCTCAAAGTTTTAGCTTCGTTTTGGAAGCTCATCTTATTCGCAGGCATCGTAACAGCGTTGGTCGTCGGCGCCGTGACGGCGTTATTCCCGCGAGAGTACCGCGCTGACGCGCAGGTTTTGATAATTTCACAATCGCGTTACGGAGTTGATCCATATACAGCGGCCAAATCAGCCGAGAGAGTCGGGGAGAATTTAATTCAGGTGATGAAGACAAATGATTTTTATCAGAAAGTTATTACTCAATCAAACAGGCAATTAGATTTAAGTAAATTTGAAAAATTATCAGAACGCGCGAAGCGTAAGTTGTGGCAGAAAACGCTTAACGCTTCCGTTGTTTATGGTTCCAGCGTTTTGAATGTAAACGTCTACAACGCAAACAAGGAACAATCGTTGGAGTGGGCCGCCGCGGTTGTGGACGCTTTGTCGTCCAAGGGCTGGGAATATGTTGGCGGAGATGTTATAATAAAGACAGTGAATGACCCAGTGGCAACTCGCTTTCCAGCAAGGCCGAATTTACTATTAAACGGGTTTTTAGGGTTTGTTGTCGGAGCGCTTGGAATGGCAGTGATGGCGTTGAAGAAAGAAAAAAATATTTAAAAATATTTTTAATTAAAATTTTATGGCAAACTTTGATTTTTTACGCGAGTATGTTGAAGAAGTCCTGCGCCAGAACGGATTTGGCAATTTAAGCGAGGAAACAAAAAAGGATTTTTTGCCGCGTTTTGTCGCCCAAGCTGAGTTGCGTCTCGGCTCCGCGCTTTTGCCGCTTTTGTCAGAACCAGCGGCTAAAGAAATGGCAAAGATGGTTGAGAAGCGGGAAAATAATCAGGAAAAGTGGTCTCAATTTTGGAAGAAAAACGTCAATGACTTTGATAAGGTTGTGGAAAAAACTTTGAAGGATTACGCGGAGGAGATAAAACAAATGACAAGCAGTATTAAATAATGCTCAATAATATGGCGGAAAAAGATAATCTTACTCATCGTCAGCGTGAACGCGGCGAGCGTGGAGAGAAAAAAAGAAGAGAGAAAAAAAAAGAAAAAGAAGGCGGAGAAGGCGGAGGAGGCGAGTTAGAGGTTCAGGTTAAAGCAGAGTCGGCAAAAATCGCGGAAGAAAAATCAACAGAAAAAACAGAACAGGAACAACCTAAATGGGATAAATTTGATGAAAAAACAGCCGTCTACACGTTTCCCGGAGGCGGCGCGTTGGAAGCGGATATACCAGAATTGGGGCAATGTTTTTTCGCATACAGAGAAGGGCGTGGAAAGGATAAGATGGATCATTCAATTAGTTTTGTGTATTCAATTAAGCCAACACACAGAGATGGTTGGGGAGATGTTTGGGCGCAAAAACGTGGAGAGTTTAATGTTGATATGGTAGAGAATGGATATTTTCAGGTAAAATGGTCTATTTTGGGCGAAGAAGGGACGGGGAATGGAGAGGGTAAAGACAAGCTTAAAAAAATATTTGAACAATTTAAACATCACGCTGAAGAAAAAATCGCGGTGGAGCAAAAAGCCGAGCAAGAGCGTAAAGCTGAACAAAAACGTAAAAAAGAAACACCACGCGAAGAGCCGAAAGAACAAGAAACGGGTGAACAAAAGAGAGAAAATGGACATTTGGTCAGAGAAGGGGAAGTGGAGGAGTGTTTGGCGTATTTATGGGTTAGAAGGGAACTGAGGAATCGGTGGCAAAAGCTGGAAGAAAAAGCCGCGTGGTTGGAAGAACATCCGTTAAACACGTGGGGATTAAGGCCCGCTTTGGTGGAGCAGATTATAGAGGATATGCGTTTGGAGCCGATTATTGGCGAGAGTTATAAAAATACTGAAGTGCCGCTGTTTGGGTCTAAAGAAAAGCCGGTGTTTGTTAAAAACGCGACAGATGACACAATTGGAAATAAAGCAAATAAAGCAGAAGAGAAAGTTGTTAGTGGTATTGTTGATGATGAAGAAGGTGTCGCGGATTTAACAGAAGAAGAGAGAAATGCGGCAAGTCAGAAGTGGTTCAAACCTCCTGAGAAAAAGAAAGAAGAACCAAAAGTAGAAAGAACGGAAATGGAGAGACCTTTAGAAAAAAAAGATGATAAAGAAAACAGAGAAGATAGAAAAAACATAGAGCGCTACCGCTATTTGGCAAAGCGCGAGGACCTGGACAGGCCTGAAGAATGGACTGGAGCGATAAATCGCGCTATGGCGGCATTGGCTTTGGAAAGCGGCGGGATGGTAAAAGAAAAAGGCGTGGAAAACAATGGTTTGATTAAGTTACGCGACCCTGAATTGCCCACAATTATAATTTCCGATATTCACGCCAGGCGCAATTCGCTGTTGGCGATTTTGGAAGAAAAAGCCGATGAAACGGGCCGGACATTCTTTGATTATCTAAAAGAAGGAAAAATCAACGTGGTTTGTCTTGGAGACGGTATGCACTCGGAAGATAGAGGCAAAAAAAGATGGAAAAAGGCCTTTCAAGAAGGTTTTTCGGTTCGCGAGCGCAAAGGCGCTGGCGGCGCGGATGAGACGATTTTTACAATCAAAGAAAACAATATGGAAATGAACGCGGAAATGGTGGAATCGCTTAACACAATGCGCATGATAATGGATTTAAAAACCGCTTTTTCAGATAATTTTCATTTCTTGCGCGGCAACCATGATGATATTTTAGGTCAAGATATTAGTGGATTCAAAAAATACGCGGAGGAGGGTGAGATGACTCGCGGGTGGGCTGAAAAAAATATGGGCGAGGAATTTGTAAAAAATTACGCTCGTTTTGAGCACAGCTTGCCAGTGGTTTTGACTGGAAAATATTTTGCCGCCTCCCACAGCGGGCCTGAGGAACCGTTTACAGCGTCGGAAATCAAGCAAAAAGACACCGAGGTTTTGCATGGATTCACATGGACTGAAAACTATGATATTGTGAATGAAGAATATGGGCTGGACATGATGTTGGACGAGTTTTTGCCCGACTGCAAGCCGGAAGAAAGATTCTGGTTTATCGGCCACAAGCCGGTAAATAATAATGTTGTCGCCGAGCGGTTGGGGGAAAGCGTTTTTGTTCAATTAAATAATCCCACTCGTTTAAGTTTTGTCGTGTTTGACCCCAAAGAAAGAGAAAAAAAGAAAATGGATTCAGGTTTCACGAAAGAAGAGCCGACGTTGGATTTTGTGGAAGACAAAAAATTATTCGCGA
>CAYSQU010000008.1:0-13272 GCA_964433365.1 uncultured Gammaproteobacteria bacterium | reverse complement strand
TGTTGAATTGCTGAAAGACCAAATTAAATTAAAAACAATGGGAGAGCAAGCCAAACTCCGCGCGCGATATGATTTTAAATGGGAAGCGCAAATCGCGAAATTAAAAAATTGGTTATGATTAGCGTCATTGTGCCGGTGTATAATAGAATTGAGTTGTTGAAAAAAACATTGGACTCAATTTTTGCGCAGACGTATAAAGACGTTGAAGTGATTGTTGTGAACGACGGTAGCACGGATGAGTGGCCTTCCGTTCAGCTTCCTCGCAATGACAGTGGTGTTGGCCCACAAGCATTGACGGTAATTCATCAGCCAAACAGGGGGGCGCCGACGGCGAGGAATAGGGGATTGGCCGAGGCCAATGGCGAGTATGTGATTTTTTGGGACGCGGATGTGATTGGAGAACCGAAAATGTTGGAGAAATTAAAAAGCGCGTTAGATGAGCATCCACAAGCAAGTTTTTCTTATTGCAGTTTTGAGATACAAGATACAAGATACAAGATACAAAAAAAAATCAAATCTAAAAAATTCAATGTCCAAGACCTACAGAAAAATAACTTTATCCATACAACCAGCTTGATTCGTCGCAAAGACGTAGTAAGATGGGACGAAGATTTGAAGAGGTTTCAGGATTGGGATTTGTGGCTCACTATGTCAGAAATGGGAAAAACAGGTGTGTGGGTTGATGATTGTTTGTTTACGGTTTTGGGCGGTGGGACAATGAGTAATTGGCTTCCGTCATTCGCGTACAAAGCGCCGTTTAAGTGGTTGCCGTTTATCAGCAAATCAGTTAGAAAGTATGAGGAGGCAAAAAAAATAGTATTGCAAAAACACAGAAACTCAAACTTTTAGTTTGTTGAAAACACGATAAAGAAGCTGGGTGGTTTTATCAAAAATAGCAGTATATTTTGTCGCGATAGAAAGCGCGAAGACCAAAAAGAAAATTCCAAACACATGAAACATGGCCGCGATAGTGATATTCATTACCAAAAACGCGATTAATCCGGCCAGCAGGCCAACATCAAAATCATGCCAATCAGGTATGTTTTTTATTTTTTTCACCAACAAATACGCGGTAAAGACATAGAGCCCTATAAAAGCAAGAGCTCCAAGAAGTCCGAGTTCAGCCCACAGCTCCAAATACCCCCAATCATAATGCGGCGTGATTTCCGACTGGTAAGTTATTTCATTATAAAAAGTGAATGTACTGCCAATGCCGATGCCGAGAATCGGATTTTGTTTTATGATTGAAAGAATTGGCGGTAATTTCATCATCCGCGTGGCAGTGCTGATTTCAATTTTCGGTTGAGCCAAACTCATCACGCGAATACCAAACTGTTCCCAGCCCATTGTCTTGCCTTGGCTGGCAATCAGACAAATGCCTGAAAACATGACTCCGACCAACAAAATCACAGCTAACGACTCTCTCAACCATTTATGCCAGTGATGCTTGTATTTCAAGACCAATAAGCCAATAATCAGCGCGAGAAAATATCCGCGGGATAAATTTAATACTAAAATTAAAATCAAAAACCAGCGAAGAATCCGCCACATTTTATTGTGTTTTTCATCCCGCATGAGAAGGGATGTTATCAGTAAAATAAGCGGCACCACCAACAAATGCCCTGGTTCAACCACCCTGAAAAATCCATTGCCAATGTCAGTTATTTTTCCAGCGTCAACGTCTCGGTACCACTTGTAAAATGGGTCTTGGGCTACAGATACGCCAGTGGAAAACATTGTGAAAGTAAACAGCGAGAAAATGGCTGTACCGATTACAAAGACGCTTAAGAGCCGCGTTAGATATTCTTGGGCCTTTAAATCTTCAAACAGATACATTGATGGAAATAGTAAAAGAAAAAATATAAAAGGCATGATGTCGGCGATGATATATTTAGTCAAATGTCCGTGTATAAGTCCGTTTCCGGCAGCGAATAGCGCTATGATGGCAAAAAAGGCCATTAAATAATTAAGCGCTGGACTTATATTCAGCCGTTTGCCTAAAATTTGTTGATTAAGCTGGTGGCTTAACCACAAGAATAAGAAGGATCCGATTAAAAGAGTGCGAAGCGATAGCCCGCCAAGCTCCAAATAATGTCCGGCTCCGCCAAGCAGGACTTCGCCCAGCACAATGTACCACGCCCAATCAGGGTTTTTAAAATACAAAACGCACAGCAACAAAATTAAGACAACTATAATTACGCCTTGTACTATTAAATGCGGTTGCAGAAAAAACGACCCGAGCCGAACAATAAAAAACAACGCCAGCAAGTACCATGTTTGACGGGAGAAAAAAATTGAATTACGCGTTAAAAATTTTTCCATATCCATTTATAAACTCTTTCGCGCTTTGTTTTTTCTTTCCCTCAACTTGCAATTCTAAAATTTCGATACTGCCTTTTTTGGTACCAACAATTATCTCCCTATCTCCATTTATCTCCATTTTTCCGGGTGCTATTGTTTGATCCACTGGGACAATACTCAACAGCTTCATTCTTTTATCCCCAAGCACATCTGTCCACACCCCCGGCCACGGCGTCAAACCCCGCCATTGGTTATATATCTCTTGGGCGGTTTTTTGCCAGTCCACGCGGCCATCTTCTTTGGTAAGCTGTTTTGTTGTAGTTGCCATGGTATTGTCTTGCGGAACTGGCTGTAGAGCCCCAGAAATATACTGTGGTATGGCCTCCAGAAGGCCCAAAATTGCGATTTTAGCCATCTTTTGGTCCAGTGTGGTATAAGTGTCGTCCGGCGCTATATTAAGCGGTTTTTGCAGGACTATTGGCCCTGTGTCTAACCCGGCGTCCATTTTCATAATCGTCACGCCAGTTTGCGTTTCGCCGTTCATCAAAGCGGTCTGAATAGGGGACGCGCCACGGTATTTGGGGAGGAGTGAGGTGTGGACGTTGATGGTGCCAAATTTAGGTGTGTTAAGAATGGACTCCGGTATGATTAAACCATACTGAGCGCAGATGCCAAGTTGGATATTGGATATTGGATATTGGATATTTTTGAGTGATTGAGGTTGGGCGAGTTGGAGATTGTGTTTTTCGGCAAGAAGTTTGACTGGTGATTTTTGCAGTTCTTGTTTTCGCCCGACGGGCCGGTCGGGTTGGGTGATTACAAGTTGAATATCAAACAGGCCAGAGTCAATCAGGCCTTGTAGAATTGTGGTAGCGAAGTTGTGTGTGCCAAAAAATACAATGCTAATTTTTGTCATTTTCTTCTTTAAATATTTCTTTGGTGCGGTCGACGAATAGGATTCCGTCCAAATGATCAACTTCATGCTGAATCACCCGCGCGAAAAAGCCGTGGGCTTCAAATTTCACTTTTTTGCCCTTTTCATTAATCGCTTCCACCAAAATATCGTGATAACGTTTCACTTTGCCATAAAAACCAGGAACTGACAAACATCCCTCTATATCTTTTTTCTGCTTGCGAGAAATTTTTTTCCAAACAGGATTAATCAAAATTAGATCATGAGGCATTGTTGGCTCATGTTTATCGTCCATAAGTAACTTTGTGCCGGCGCGATTGATTGTACAAACACGGATATTGCGTCCCACTTGCGGCGCGGCCAGACCAACACCATCTCTCTCGTGCATGGTTTCATTAAATTCCTTTAGCCATGATTGAAATGATTTGTCGGATAACAAAGCAAGCTCTATTTCGGATGAGCGTTCGTGGAGGGATTTGGTTGGTAGCGTTAGGATATTTAACATAATGCCAATATACGAATGAATACTAATGCAACGAATATTACTATTAGTAGCATTAGCATAAATTAGTATATTAGCATTTTATTTTGCTCTTCCATATGAACAATTTCCCCGGCTCTTTGGCATTGGATTCTTGAATCTCGCCGAATATCTGCCGGGCGCGGGGTACACCAACTCTTTTAATCACACCGAGATACATTCCAAATTTCTTTCTCTCTCCAAATGCCGATGAGATAACATCAGCCCAATAGTGCGCTTCAGAGTGAATGTTTTTGTTTTGTGGTTTTTTTAACGCGATGATGTTTTGGATTTTTTCCATAATTAAATTACAAAATTTCCCACTAAATATCCAACCCCAAATGGTCCTTCATATGACAAATTTTTGAAAGTATAATCCATATTTTTTAAAATACCGAGTAAAATCAAGAAAGATCTGTAGCCACACTCGGCCGCCTCTTCCACGAATTTTTCATCCATATTTGTAATCCCCACGGTATTTCGAGTTTCCAACAACTCAATCAATTTAGCGTCAAATTCAGCTCCGACTTTTGAATAACCTGCCGGCGCTTCGGTCGTCAATCCATGTGATAAATCACCCGATGCCACGACCGCGATTCGTTTGTTTGATTGCATTATAACTTCCTTCAATAATTCACCAAATTTGAGGTGCGTTTTAACATCCAAAGCCGAGTATCCTAAGGGTAGAATTTTAACGTTTGGCAGGTGTTTTGTCAAGTAGAACAGAGGTGTGGCGGCGCCATGGTCCAGTTTCTCTTCACCAATCAATTGGACAGGCAAGTGCTGATCTTTGGCTAAACGGCCGATTTTTGCCGCGGTTTGTTCAGCGCCTTGCCAACTTATTTTAGTCGCAAAATCGCCAAATTGCTCAAAATCAGAGACAAAATTAGTGTGAGCGTTGATTGTAAAAGCGTCTGTAAATACACTGGAATGAGGCGAGATTATTAAAATCTCATCCGGCTTGGCGATGTATAGTTCTTCTTCCAATTTTTCCATTGCCTGCTGTGTTTTTTTTACTTTTTTTATTTCGTCCTTGCCAATGTTTGGAATTAAAAGCGGGGGATGTGGGACGATGGAAGCAAAGACAAGGGACATATGACAAAGTTATAAAGTTTTTAAAGTTATAAAGTTAAAAGTTTGTGAGTGACCAATTGGCGAGGCGTTCTGGTTCAACGAAGCGATTTTTGTAGTCGGGGTTTCCCATTGTGATAATAATAAACTGTTTTCCATCGCTTGGGCGCTCTATTAACATTACCAGTCCGGCGCCCGACTCATCAAGATATCCGGTTTTACTTGAGATTATTTTAAATGGCAGACCCGGCTTATTCGCGAGTAGGTTGCTGTGGTTGTCAAAGTGTTTTGGCTTGCTATCTAAGTCCCTCGTCTCATTATACACGTAGTCCTTTGCTCCCAAGATTTGTCTGATATCCCCGACCCGTTCCGAGTTTTTGTATAAAGTCAAGAAGTCCCTTGCGGTTGTAACATTGCTTAAATCATAGCCGTAAGTGTCGGTGAATTTTGTTTTTTTCAGGCCCCAGTCCTTGGCTTGTTTGTTCATGCGGGCGATAAATTGCGTTTCGCTTTTTTCAACCGCGCTGACCAACAATCGCGCCGGAGTGTTTATTGAAGAGACCAATAACGCGTACATCAGGTCCTTGTTGTTAAATATCTCGCCATTAACCGCGCGAAAGTTGCCGGATTTGGCTTTGTATTTGCTGTTGTATGTTGTCGCGCTGTATAATTTTAGTCCTTCGCTCATCAAACGATAGGCCGTCATCATTTTTGTGAAAGACGCCATTGGCCTGACAAAGTCAATATTTTTTCCAGCCAAAATTTTTCCAGTCGTGTAATCAGCTATCAGGTAAGCGTCAATTTTCGTATTGATTTTGTCGCCGACGTAAATAACGTTTTTTTCCGGCGCTTTTAGCATTTTTCCGTTTTCTATTATGCCGCTTTCTTGGTCATCAGGCTCAGACAGCGCATCGACGTTTGTAATCGCGGCCATCCTGCCGGGTAAATAAACAGTCGCGCCGGTTTCGTGAAGGGAGGCAATTATTTCATCAATTATAATTATGTTTTTTTTGTTATAACCAAAGCCATTAAAAACTTCTTCTGAAGCAATTGGCCGTTTTTTGCCTTTTTCCATGACGTAAACTGTTTTACTGCCTTTAACACTAATCAAAACGCCATCCCTGTATTTCATTATTTGGCCCGGCTGGTAATTTTGCAAGTCAACTTGCGCGACAGTTTCAATTTTCAGATTAGGAAAGTTTGCCTTTGCCAGCCCTTCATTATATATTGGCTGGTAAAATCCGTCTTTTAGATAATATAATCCGTTGGTTTCTTTCACTTTTACTATCCGTCCTGTAGGATTGGTGGTGTCTAAATTAATTGTTGAACCAATCGCGTAACCAGAGATTTCCGTGTCAGTGACGTCCATAAATTCGCCAGGATTATAGCCAAGTTTTTTTACCACGTCATAACTCGCGAATGGTCGGACGGAATCAAAATCAATTAAATAATATTTGTCGCCGTTTTTTAAAATTGAGTAGTTTGGCAGTGAAATATCAAGGCCTGTTGAGTAATTACTTAATTCGGCCTCTGGTATTGTCATTATTAAATTGGCGTTAAAACGGCTTGCCAGCACGCTCATGCTTGTAATCGCTCGTTTTTTTCCGTTTTGAATAATGTAAACGGCGGGGCTATTGACTGATTTTACTAATGATCCGTCAGGCAAAGCCACAGTGAACCAGCTCTGCCATAGATTCCAAAAATTTTGGTTGCCGTGCAGATGCGGGGTATAAGTGTACAAAAAAGCAGTCGCGTCATTTGCCGGAATAATTGTCGCGCCGTCAATCAAGTAAGATATACCGGATTTTTTTATCCAGTCATTGGCGTTTTTATTATCATAGTACCAGCGGATTATGCCGGCGGCGCTGTCAACTTGTTTGCCAAAGCCCTGATTATTTTTGTACATCTCGCAATCCCATCCGCAGCCATCAGTAATGCCATAGCCGGTCGCTCCGTCTAATTGTTTTTGCGACGGACTTGTCTCTGTAATCAAACTTTGCTCTTTTTGCAATTTAACTAACAAATATTTCGGATTAATTTTGTGTTCAATCGTCGCGTTGCAGATTATCTCTGATGGCTTTTTAATTATTCCATTTAGATCTGGCAAGAGCATGTTGGCCAGCGCGCTGTTGTATTGCGTTAAAAATAATTGCACCTCCGCTTGATTCATGCTCTGTGAATCCTGCATTTCCGCGCCAGAGATTAAGTAATTTGGATTAAAGTCGGTTGAAGTTGTAGCGCTTAAAGTGGGGGATAGAGGTACAAAAAATAACCCTGCTAACAGCAAAATTGCCAAGATTTTTTGGATTTGTTTCATATACAAGTATAATAGCATGAAATGACAGAGTTATCCACACCCCACTCATTGACACCTCCACCATAGGTTATGGTATAATAAAAATAGCTAATTATTAATTTAAAAAATATGCTGGCAACATACGAAAGTAAAATCAAGACCAATCTAAAAAAGGCGCAAGGGCAGTTGGAGTTGATTAATAAAATGATTGAGGAAAAACGTTATTGCGTTGATATCGCCCAGCAAGTAAACGCGGCCATTGGGCTTTTAAAGCAGGTGAATAACTATATTTTGGAAGGTCACTTGTTGTCTTGCGGTGTAAGCAAACTAAATTCAAAAAATGAAGCCACCAAACTTGCTTTCGCGCAAGAGTTGGTGCGGACGTTTGATTTAACTAAAAAATAATTTATAATTTTCCCTCTCCTCGGAAGGAGAGGGCTAGGGTGAGGTCTGTCTGGCGGATTGAAAACAAGCACAGGAACCACTTGTCAAAGGTAAGTTTGACCAGACCTCTCCCTCGCCCTCCCCTGTGAGCAGGGGAGGGAAAAAATATAACCATATGTCACAAATAACAATTCCAATTCGTGGAATGCATTGCAAGTCGTGCGAGATTTTGATGGAAAAGTCGCTAAAAGAAGTCGCGGGAGTTAAGAGCGTTGACGTGAATTACAAAAATGGCACCGCGCGTGTATCTTACGAAGGCCAACAGCCATTGGCGGATTGGTCTTGGGTATGTCTGCTCGCCGCGCGGAACTGCATCCCGAAGCCACGGTAATGCAAAAATTCCGTCCGCACTTATATTTTAATCTGGGCAGAATCCTCGGCTACGCGGTGTTGGGTGGCATAATCGGGTTGGTTGGATACGCCCTAAAACCGTCGGCGTAAATTTTGGTTCAGCTTGGCGTTGAGCGCGCCAATGCTCTATTTTATGTTGTTTGATTTCTTCGCGTGGATGCCGGGACGAGTTGTCTTGCCTTTTATTGGTTTTGTATCACTAATTTTAAGCCGCGCCACAGTAAACAAAATCAAACAAAATTTATTTTTCGCGTTGTTTTACAACGTGGTTGGCATACCGATTGCCGCGCCGATTGTTATGACTATCTTGTTCAGCGGTATTTTCTTTGGCTTGGGGAGGACGGGGATGAAGTAAAAAACAAATAGGGGCGACTGCCTGTGCTCGCGTATCAGTGTCATGAGTCAATTACTTATTCTCCTCCACTTCTCCTCTCACATCCCTCAATCCCATTCTCCGTCTCACTCCCATCATAAAATTTTCCACCTCTTCCAATCTTAACAAATGACAAATTAGGCCATAGATAAACAGGCCGGCAAGGCCGGCGACAGCGCCTTGGGTGGAAATGCCCCAGAATTTGTTCATGTTGACGGCTGATGCCAGAGGATATTTTAGCAGTTGAATTACAAGCGCCATTGCGATCGCGCCAACGGATATTTTGTAGAGCGAATTTAGAATATTGGTCTCATCAAGCGTGCCAAGTTTGTGGCGAAGCGCGATCCAGAGCATGGACATTTGTAAAATCGCTGATAAAGAAAATGCCAACGCCAAGCCCAGCACGCCAAGCTCTGTTTTTAAATAAATACCTGCCGCGATATTAACGAGCGCGCTCACAATTCCAATCCACAGTGGAGTCCAAGTATTATGTAAAGCGTAAAAACCACGGGCAAGTAAATAAATCAGCGACTGAGCGAAAAGAGAAAAGGAAAAAAACGCCAGAGTATCTGCGGTTAAAATTGTGTCATTCCAATCAAATTGTCCGGAGCCCAAAATCACGCGCACGATTTGCGCCCGCAAGAGTAAAAAAATTATTGTCAGCGGAATGATGAAGAATAAAATTTGCCGGATAATGTGCGATAAGCTGGCGATCATTTCTTCCTTTTTATTTTCCGCGGAAAGTTGAGACAGTGTGGGGAACGCGGCAATGGCGAATGACACGCCGATAATGCCGATTGGAAAGTATTGCAGATTGTTTGCCAAATTAAACACAGCCACAGATCCTGCGCTTAAGGTTGAAGCCATTACTGTGATCACTATTAGATTGATTTGACCTACGGCTAAACCAAGCGCGCGCGGTATCATTAAAAGCGCGATTTCTTTTACGGCCGGATTGTTCCATTGCCAGATATTTTGGTATTTGTAGCCAAGGCGGATAAGCGCGGGAAGTTGAATAATTAAATGCAATAGCGCGCCCAAAACTACGCCATACGCGAGTCCCATTGTCCCCCATACAGGCACAAAAAAAAGCGCGCCGATGATTATGCCAACATTGTACATTATGGGCGTAAGCGAGAAAACAAGGAAATTTTTAAATGACTGTAAAACACTGCTCACAACACTGCTTAATCCCAAAATAATCGGGCTTAAAAGCATAACGCGGGTTAGCGCGGCAGTGAGTTTCATTTTTTCCGCGTCAAAACCCGGAACAACGCGCGGAATTATTTCCGGAGTAAAAATAAACAAGATGCCGCACAACACAACAAGCGCGAGAAAAAGCAGGTTTATGACGCTGTTGGTCGCGCGCCATGCCTCGTTTTTGTCTTTTGTTAATAGTTTTGTAAAAACAGGAATAAAGCCGGCCGAGAGCGCGCCGACAATTAGCAAATTGTAAATAAAGTCAGGCACGCGGAAAGCTGCGTAATACGCGTCCATCACATTGCCTGCGCCAAACAAGTTGGCGAAAATGTGGTCGCGTAAAATGCCGATTAAACGGCTGGCAAAAGACGCGGCGCTCAAAATAACGGCCGCGCCGATGATAGAGTGAGTGTTTGTGGTAAAGGGGTTTTTCATTTTTTTTATTTTCCCTCCCATGCCAAACAGGGGAGGGTTAGGGAGAGGTCTGGTCAAAATTTACAGTCAACGACACAAAATCCGTGCCTTCTTTTTGCGCGTCGTCTGTGATGTATAACACGCCTTCGGTGTTATTTAAAGAAAAAGCAAACTGTCTGATATTATCTTTGTTCGCCGCTTCATTTATCGCGAATCTTGCCTTTAGCAACTCGTCTTTATAATAATTATAAACAAACCTTGGTTCAGCGGGAAGTTCCGTCCATTCAACCTGCACTTTGTCGCGATGATCCGCGACCGGCTCTTTCATCAAGGCCATAAAGTTTTCCAATGTATTTTTTTCTTCAATTCTGCCTTCCGCGTTTTCTTCGCGCGCTGGAAACTTTTTTTCTAGGACAAGAAAAATCGGCGAGAGCGCTAATTTGGGTACGTAGGCGATTGTTTCCAATGCTTTACTGCGATCCTCGCCTGATATCATGGTTATTTTGGAGATGTTGTCTTTGTCGTAGATGATAATTTCCGTTGGAAAATTTAGCGGAGTTGATTTAAGCTCCTTCACGCGCGGGCCTGCGGTGAATTTTAAAATCAATAAGGCGCCAATTAAAAAAAACACAAAGCAACCACAGCTGGTAAAACAAGCGCGTTTTAGACACGAGCGCTGTTTTTTAAATTCCTGCATTGGCGGTTCTTGGATTTCTATTTTATCTATGTTACGACGCATAGTATATACTTTATGATACCACGTTGTTGGCACTTTGTACAGAAGAAGATTAGTGGTATAATTATAATGCTAATATACGAATTGATGCTAATGCTACAAATAGCGCTATTCGTTGCATTAGTATTCATTAGTATATTGGCATTTTATGAATCTATCATTTTTTGGCGCTACGCGCGAAGTTACGGGCTCTTGCTACCTGCTTGAGTCAAATGGGCAAAAAGTCGTTATTGATTGCGGAATGTTTCAAGGGTCAAATTTTAATGAAGGCAAGAATCATGATGCCTTTGCTTTTGACCCGAAAGAAGTTCAGTCGGTCTTAGTCACGCACGCGCATTTAGATCACATCGGCAGAATTCCCAAGCTGATTAAGGACGGTTTCCGTGGACAGATTTTTATGACCAAGGCGACCAAGGACTTCGCTCGTTTAATCTGGGATGACGCTTATGTTATAATGAAAGAAAATAATAAAAAGCACGGCACACCGATTTTGTTTTCCGAGCCGGATATCGCGGAGGTGCATTCTTTGTGTGTCGGTCTTGATTATTCTGAATGGATTGATGTCGCGCCCGGCGTGAAAGCAATTTGGAAAGAAGCAGGGCATATTTTTGGCTCTGCCTTTATTGAAATTGAAGCGGAGGACAAGCGGGTATGTTTTTCAGGTGATATTGGCAACGAAGAGGTGCCGATTTTGCAAGATACTGACTCGCTCGGAAAAGATATTGATGTTTTGCTTTGCGAGTCAACTTATGGCGACCGTTTGCATGAACAGGTGGATATGCGCCGTGAATTAATTTTAGGTCTGATTCAATACAGTGTGGAAAATAAAGGCACAATAATGATTCCATCGTTTTCGCTTGAGCGAACTCAAGAGCTGCTTTATGAACTAAATATCTTAAGCGAGTATGATAAGTCATTGCCGAAAATGCCGATTTTTTTAGATAGTCCCTTGGCTATTCGCGCCACGGCAGTTTATGAAAAATATCCGGAATATTATGATGATGACGCGTCGCGTTTGCACTATTTTGGCGATGACTTTTTAAAATTTTCCGGACTTAAAGCGACTTTGACCAAGGAAGAGTCAAAGAAAATAAATAATGCTCCAAGGCCAAAAATGATTATCGCCGGCGCGGGCATGATGAACGGCGGAAGAATTTTGCATCACGCGTTTCGTTATTTATCTGACCCCGCGTCAACCCTGCTTATTGTCGGTTATCAGGCAGATGGCACTCTTGGCAGACGTTTGTACGAAGGAGCGACAAAAGTGAAAATTTTCGGCGAAGACGTGGAAGTAAAATGCAAAGTAAAAGCCATTGGCGCGTTGTCGGCGCATGGCGACCAAAAAAAATTGATTAAGTGGTGCGGGAGCGGTAAAACAACGCCGAAAAAAATTTATTGCACTCACGGCGAACCGCACGCCGCGACCGAACTCGCGCATCGCTTGCGTGACGCGTTTGGCGTTAAGGCAGCCGTGCCGGAGATGGGGGAAACCGTTGAAATTTAGTGATTTAGAATATCACGAATGGGCGTGAGCCCCGCCAATAACAAGAATATTAAAAATCCGCATCATCTGCGGATTTGTTTTAGGAGCAAGGGCGGTGGACAAAAAAGTCAACCGCCGGGTTGCAGTAGTCAATCGCCCTTCCTCCTCCACCCAGTCGGGTGGCCTTTGGGTTCTAGAACCCATTTCCTGGTTCGGTGTTTTCATCATCCACGTGGACGATTCTTGTCTTCTTCGTCTGTCTGTGGGTGTTGGTGTTGTGCGTGGGATTGGTCAGTGTGACAGGTCGACCCGCGTCGCAACTTTGGCACAAGTCGAGAGAGATCCTGCTTCTAATCGGCATCTTGCATTTACTACAATCTTTCACCATTATATCCTCCGTTTGTTTGTTGGCGATTGACTTCTTCAACTTATATGTATTGTAGTTTTAATTATAAATAACGTCAATTTTTATTACCTGTGGATAAGTGGGTTGAAGGTGTTGCATTGTGTTTTTGGGTGGTGTATAATGGTGATAAGTGGGGAAGGGTGGTGAACACAGATTTTTTGACACAGATTACACAGATCACAGAATAAATAAAATGCTTGTCTATTTATTTAGGTCTGCGTAATTGGTGTTAGAAAAGCTGGTTTATGTTTATTGGAGAATACGCGCACAACTTAGATGACAAGGGTCGCATTGCTGTACCGAAAAAGTTTCGGTCTGATTTGCGTAAAGGAGCGGTGGTTACCAAGGGCTTGGATTCCTGCTTGTTTTTGTACACAAAAAAAGAATGGGAAAAGCTGGCAAAAAAATTATCCAACCTGCCATTCGCGCAGGCAAACAGCAGGGCTTTTTCTCGCTCAATGCTTGCTGGCGCCATGGATGTGGAAATTGACGGACAGGGTAGAATTGTATTGCCAGAATATCTGCGCCAATTCGCCGGATTGAGTAAAGAGGTGATTGTGGCTGGTTTATATAGCCGGTTAGAACTTTGGGATAGCGCGAAGTGGAGTGAGTATAAAGTTAAGACAGAGTCAGAGAGTACGCGGATTGCGGAACAGATGGGGGAGTTGGGAGTATAATTTAAATTTTTAATAAATTTCTAATTTAAAATTTAGGTGAGTTCCAACATCTAACGCAATAGATGAGGTATAATATCCGTCAGGATA
>CAYSQU010000007.1:0-13380 GCA_964433365.1 uncultured Gammaproteobacteria bacterium | reverse complement strand
TTATCCACTGTTTAGACGGCTGTTGTTAGTTTTTTATGTTAAAAATGCTATCATTGCAAGGTATTTGGAGTATGGAGGATTGTCATGTATGATAAACTTGGCCAGACAGTTCTGGTTGTGTTTGGTGATTGCGCGCGGTCTGATATTTTGAATGACGCAAAGCAGATGGAGGAAGTTTTTGAGCAAGCATGCTCTTTGGCAGGCACGCAAGTGCTCAACAGTTCAAGAGAGCAGTTCTTTAGAGGCGAATGGTGGACGGAAAAAGTGAACGACGGCGCCAGTGTTACGATTACATTGGCCGAATCGCACGCATTCGGGCACAGCTGGCCGCGCAAACGCACTCTGGTGTGCAATATACATACTTGCGGCGGCATTGACCCCATGAGAATTGTGCGACAGATTGCTTTTTCTGTGGGCGCCAAACGTTTCAAACACGCGAATATTGATTTGGACGCGCTTGCGGAAAATGCGGACGTTCCTTGGGTTTCTGGCGATTCCTGACTGGCTTTTACGGTCGGGGGTGGCTGGCCAAACTTCCGAGCCGAGGTCATCAGTACCTCGGCTCAACTTGTTTTATTCCTAATTTATTTTTTACTTTGTAAAAAATAAATTAGGAATGGGATAAGGAAGCGCGCTTATCCCAATTCCCTCCTTTTGTCCTCCTTTTTTACTTATTCGGGCGAATCTATCAGTTGCGCGGCAACAGGTTGAAGAAATTTCCGCATCGCGGACAAGCTCTTCTTTTCCAATTGCCGCACCCTTTCCCTGCTTATGCCAAGCTTGTCGCTAAGCTCGCGCAGAGTCAGTGGCTCGTCTTGCAAGTGGCGAGCAACAATTATCTTGCGCTCGCGTTTACCCAACCGAGACATGGCCGTATCTAGGGCCTTTCTTCGGTTGTGTTCTTCCTCGCGCTCTTCCAAAAGCGCCGCGCCATCCTTTTTACCAGATGGATAGATGTCGTAACTATCGCATGCGCCTTCGTCCACGCCCATTTTTATTGGAGCATCCAACGACTTTGCTTGGGAGTAAAGGCGGGCTTCCATTTCTTCCACGTCTTCCACTGTTCCGCCAAGTTGAATAGATAGCATCAGCCGTTGTTGGCGGAGGTCATCCGACATTCTGGCGATTTCAAGACGTCTTTTGGGGCTTTGAAGGTGATCAAACATCCTGCGCTGAAACTGGGTGGTGCCGATCTTTACCAACGACCAATTCCTGAGGATGTATTCATGTATGAAGGCGCGAATCCACCACACGGCATAGGAGATAAGCCGGCAGTCCTTGTCCGGGTCAAAGGTTTTCACTGCCTTCACCAATCCCTGATTTCCTTCCTGAATCAAATCCATGATAGGAAATGGATAATACTTGTACCCAAACGTTATTTTGAGCACAAACCTAAGGTTGGCTTCCACCAACTGCTTTGCATAGCGCTCTTGCTTGGTCTCTTGCCAAAGACGAGCAACCCGTGTTTCCTCCTCCTGTGAAAACAGGGGCTTACAGTTCACTTCTCTGATATATCTGTCTAAACTATTGCTCCCAAAGCCATTCCCCCCAAAGGAGGAATCGCCGTCTTCAATAATACTCATGCTTTCCTCCACTGATTGGTTGTTGAAAGGACGATTCTCCTTTACGCGGTATATTAAAACTATTTATTCCTAAAGTCAAGTGTGTATTTGACTTTTTTATTGACAAAAGTTTTGTTTTCAACTATAATATTCTTGGTTACATCTTAAATCTTAAATTATCATGCGGGCCATTAGCTTAGCTGGTAGAGCGCCTCCATGGCATGGAGGAGGTCAGCGGTTCAAATCCGCTATGGTCCACAAATTTTTCTTCTTTTATGTTATCAATCGGCATCGTGGGCTTGCCAAATGTTGGAAAATCAACATTATTCAACGCGTTGACGCGAAGCAAGCAAGCGGACGCGCAGAATTATCCGTTTTGCACCATTAACCCGAATATTGGCGTTGTTGAAGTGCCTGACGAACGTTTGGCGCAACTTGCCGCGGTGTCAAAATCCAAAAAGGTTGTCCCGACAGCGATTCAGTTTGTGGACATTGCCGGGTTAGTCAAGGGCGCGTCAGAGGGGCAGGGTTTGGGAAACAAATTTTTGTCGCATATCCGCGAAGTGGACGCGATTGTTCAGGTTGTACGCGCTTTTTCAGACAATAATGTTATTCATACGCTCAATCGCGTTGACCCAAAAGAAGACGCGGATATTATTAATTTAGAGCTTGTTTTAGCGGACTTGCAGACAGTCAGCAAACGTTTGAGTAATGCCAAGCAGGCGGCAAAAGGCAAGACAGACGCAAAAGTTAAATTGGAGATTGATGTTTTAGAAAAAATTAAGGCATGTTTAGAAAGTGAGAAGCCAGCAAGAGTGTTGGACTACACAGAAGATGAGATGGAGGTGGCGAGGGACTTGCATTTGCTGACAATGAAGCCAATGTTGTATGTGGTGAATGTGGATGAAGTCCAAAATCGTAGAGACGCATTGCAATGCGTCTGTACAGATGTGGAGATAGAAATAAGCGCCAAGTTAGAGGCGGAATTGGCTGAGTTGAGCGAAAAAGAGGCCAGAGAATATCTCAAAGAGCTTGGCATGAGCGAGACCGGATTGGATAAGTTGATTGTGGCGAGCTATAAATTATTGGATTTGGTAACTTTTTTGACTTCTGGCGAGCCAGAAACAAGGGCGTGGACTGTAAAACGTGGAACAAAAGGCCCACAAGCAGCTGGCGTGATTCATACTGACTTTATCAAGGGCTTTGTGAAGGCAGATGTGTGTTGGTGGGAGGACTTTGTGAAATATAATGGCTGGGCTGGAATAAAAGAAAGCGGGAAATTGCGGTTAGAGGGCAAAGATTATGAAGTGAAAGATGGTGACACTGTGTATTTTCATATAAATGTTTAATTTTAGCAAAAAAATAACCCTGTACCTAACACGGTACAGGGTTTTGTTTTAGAAGGGGCGGGCGGACAGTTTCTTGTTGACGAGGGTTGAGTATTCAATTCAGGACACCATGTCCGAAACCGAAACGTCAACTTGAAACTGTCCACCCATGGACCTCCCCAATTGTGGGCAAGCATGGCTTCAGTGGATGAAGCCAAAAGGAGATTGTTTGCGAAGCGGTGGGCAAAATAGAGGATGTTGAGATACTTAGACAATCTTGGGGGCCCACAAAAGAGGAGGTGTGTGTAACTTATCATTTTTTAAGTAACATGTCAATTTCATTTGTATACACTACTCTATACATTGTGGATAACTTGGTGGATAACATGGCAAAAAAGTGGATAAGTATAGGATAGTGTATACAAATTTTGCTAATTGTATAGAGTAGTGTATACTTATTTCAAGTTATCCACACCCCCCATTGACAAAAGTGTGGAATCGTGGTATACTATATATAGTTCTTTGAAAAACGTGGAGTTCCTCACAATATCTTCTATTTGTGACGAACCCACCCCCTCATACTACTTTATTTCGGACTAACCCTTGTCCAAGGCAAAAAAGCGCTGTAACAACAACGCAAAATAAAAACCACAAACAAAGACCAGTCCGAAACCGGTATCTCCCACTTATGTGTTATGTGCTTCTATAAGCTGTAACACGCGGAGTAATACCAAGCTGTGGTAGAGGGGCCTTTAGTCCCTTGACTATTGACGTATCAGGAAGCGATTCTTGATTATCATGTCCTGGGATTAGTAAAGGCGGCTCGCTACTAATTGACCAGGGCGTTAGACCGCCTTTTTTTATTCTACGGATTTTATGATACGGATTTACGGATAATCCAGATTTACGGATAGTGATTGACGAAAAATGAGATGCGGTGTATAATTGGGGTATAATGATAATATTAAGTATATGTCAAAAGTAGCATTTTCAGATGAATTTCTGAAGAAGATTGAAGAACAACTTAAAGAGGAAAAAGTGCGGCTTAAAAAAGAGCTGGCGAAGTTCACGACTAAAAACGCGCACGTGAGCGATGATTATGACGCGACTTTTCCTGAGTATGGCGATAAAGAAGACGAAAACGCGCAAGAAGTCGCGCAATACACGACAAACAAACCACTTGAAATTGCTTTGGAAAACGAGTTGCGAGATGTTGGCAGGTCATTAGAGCGTTTGAAAAAAGGCGACTATGGCGTGTGTAAGTATTGCAAGAAGGCGATTGATGAGAAGCGATTGATGGCGCGGCCCACTTCTGGCGCGTGTGTGTCGTGTAAGAAAACTTTAACCCAGGAAACTTGAGAATGTACGAACTACGAAAACTGCGAAATTACGAAAATTTCGTAGTTCGTAGTTTCGTAGCTTTCGTATTTCGTACATAAATATGTTTAAGATCTCCCGTCCATCTGTGATAATTTCTGTGGGCGGATTTTTGTTTTTGGTTGACCAAATTTTAAAATACTTCGCGCGCGTGAATCCGGATTTCGCGTATTATATATGGAAGCCGTGGCTTGGATGGGAATTGTTTTTGAATAATGGCATCGCGTTTTCTCTGCCGTTTCCAAATTGGCTGATTATTTTAATCACGCCGGTTTTGTTGTTACTGCTCATTGCGTGGGCCAAAGAAAAAAAACGAAGCAGTGTGTTTTATTTTGGTATTAGTTTGATTGTGGCTGGCGCTATCTCTAACTTCGCTGACCGCGTTTTGTGGGGCGCGACGATTGATTATCTGCGCGTTTTGACTGGCGTCATCAACTTGGCGGATGTGGGGATTGTGGTTGGGGCGATGGTGACCGTATTTTCCCTCTCCTCGGAGGAGGAGAGGGTAGGGCGAGGTCTGTTTGGAGGATTGAATAACCAGCACATGAGCCACTTGTCAAAGTTAAGTTTGACCAGACCTCTCCCTAACCCTCCCCTTTGCGAAGGGGAGGGAAAAAATAAAACAAAAAATCGCCATCTGTGATGGTGATTTTTTGAACTTCCCCCCACAATAATAATTTTAGAGAGAGTGTGATATAATGGGTGATAGTTAGAAAGTTTGAAAGTTTATAAACTCTCGTTGTATGTTCACAAAAATAAACTCCGCCACTGTCGTTGGGTTGGACTGCGAGCCGGTGATTGTTGAGGTTGATTTGGGCAAGGGGTTTCCTAATTTTCAAGTAGTTGGTTTGCCGGATACGGCGATTCAAGAAGCAAAAGAAAGAATTAAAACCGCGTGGAAAAATAGTTGGTTGGAGTTTCCGAGCGGACACAGAATTTTGGTTAATTTGGCTCCCGCGGATGTGCGCAAAGAGGGCTCGGCATATGATTTGCCAATGGCGGTTGGCATGTACACCGCGTTTGAATTGCCGGATGTTGATTTGTCTGACTCTCTGTTCATCGGCGAGCTGGCGTTAGATGGGACATTGCGGAGCACAAGCGGGATTTTACCAATCGCGGTGTACGCGCGGGATAAAGGAATAAAAAAAATCTTTGTGCCATCAGCCAATGCGCGCGAGGCAGGCCTGATTCCGGGCATTGAAATTTATCCGGTTGAGTCGTTTCGTCAGTTGGTGAATCATATTTCAGGCAATGAATTAATCGCTGTTTTGCCGGCGCAGGATTTGACGCCTTGGTTAGACGAGAATTTGATTGAAATGGATATGGCGCACGTGAAAGGACAAGAATTTGTAAAACGCGCGTTGGAAATCGCTGCGTCTGGCGCTCATAATATTTTGTTGTCTGGTCCGCCGGGTTCTGGAAAAACATTGCTCGCGCGCACGCTTCCATCAATCTTGCCGAAAATGTCAGTGGAAGAGGCGATTGAAGTGACAAAAATTTATTCTGTTTCCGGATTGTTGCCGACAGACAGGCCGTTGATTGCCAATCGTCCATTTCGCGCGCCTCACCACTCCGCGTCTGGCGTGGCTCTTGTGGGTGGAGGGAAATTTCCTAAGCCCGGCGAAATCTCGCTCGCGCACCGTGGTGTTTTGTTTTTGGATGAATTTCCGGAATTTCCGCGCGCTGTTTTGGAAATGCTGCGCCAGCCATTGGAAGACGGCATTATTACTGTTTCCCGCGCGCAGGGCACAGTAAGTTTTCCCGCCCGCTTTACGCTTGTCGCCAGCCAAAACCCGTGTCCGTGCGGATACTCGTCAGACCCAGACCGGAGATGTATTTGCACGCCAATGCAAGCGGCGAATTACAGAAAGAAAGTCAGCGGGCCATTATTAGACAGGATTGATTTGCACGTGGAAGTTCCGCGCGTGAAATTTGAAAAATTAACGCAAGATGAATTGGCGGAATCATCCGCAAAAATTCGCGAACGTGTTGAAATGGCGCGAGAGAGACAAAGAGCGCGGTTAAAAAATTCGCCGTATCAGGCGAATAGTGAAATGAGGAATAAAGATATTAAAGAGTTTTGCAAACTTAATGATACTTCAATTGATTTGCTCCGGCAGGCAGTAACACAAATGCATTTGTCCGCGCGGGGTTATCATCGGATTCTCAAACTCTCGCGCACGATTGCGGATTTAGGAGGGTGTGATGATATTGGTACCGAACACGTCGCTGAAGCACTTCAATATAGGGCAAAGGTGGAGTAAATGAGTCATAAATTGGACTAATGTTCGCTATACAGGATGTTATGTGGCGCTCAAGCGCTATTGTCTAATCGGCATTACGATATAAATATACCCCTCTTTCCCTTTTGGCCTAAACATGCACGGCGAGTCGCCGCTGTTGACTTTAAATTCAATCTCTTCCGCGTCCATGCTCTGCAATCCATCCAAAACATAACGGTGGTTCAAAAGCGTGGAATTTTCTTCTCCGATGATTTCCGCGTCAATTTCGGACGAGTGCTCGCCTGTCTGCGTACTGGTGGAGGACACGCTGATTGTATTTTGATCCTTGTTTAAATCAAACACCACGGCGTTTACGCCGATTGTGGTAAATAAGCTCGCGGCCTTGATTTTGTTTATCATGGCGATAGCTGAAAACACAGCCGATGTTTTGAATTTATCCGGAATAATCTGCGCGTAGTCGGGATACTTGCCGTCAACCAAACGGGATGTCATTTCAAAATCATCATAACGCAAAGCAATCTGATTTTCGCTTAACCACAAACGAACATTGTTTTCCGCGCCCTCTCCGCGGGATAATCCAAGCAGTCGTATTACTTCATATAAACTTCGCGATGGTACAATGCATTTCATCTCGTCGTTTCCCTGCGCGACACTCACTGTCCGTTCCGCAAGACGGTAAGAATCAGTGGCGGCTAACAAAAGTCCCGCGTAACGTTCCGTAAACAGCCCAAAGTACACGCCAGAAAGCTCTGGCCTGATTTCGTTCTTGGCCGCGGCAAACACTGTTTGGGATAGCGCGCGTTTAAACTCGTCCACAGAAAGCGCGTAGGCGTGCTTTTCTTCTATTTCAGGCACTATTGGATATTCATCTGCGGGCGAACCCTTAATTTTGGTGGCCGACGAAGCGCATTTTATGGACAACTCGCTGTCCTGTAATTCCACCACCACTTGTTCGTCGCCCAAAAGATGAATAAAGTCGGATAGTGTTTTTGCCGGCACCGTAAACGACCCAACGTTTTCCACCTTGGCCCTTAAATTCGCCTTTACCACAATTTCAAGGTTTGTCGTGGTTAAACGGACAACCGACTCTTCGGTTTGTATTAATATGTTAGCGAGAATAGGAAGATTTATATGCTTACAGGCAAGACCGCTTACAATATCCAGCGCATGCGAAAAATTTTCTTTTGTGCATGTAAATTTCATAGGTCTTTATTATGTGATTAATAATATATATAAAATTGATAATAGTAATAAGGGGTGTGGAGCGAGTGGATAAGTGAGGGATGGGTTCGTGGAAAGTAGAAAAAACGTTGTGGAGAAAAAGCGACATTGCTGTGTAATAATTGGAGATAAGAGATAAGAGATAAAATTTGGTGTGGATAGCGTGTGGATTATTGTGTGTTTTTGTGAACAAGTTATGAGTACATTATGCACAATTTATTCAGATGTTATTAACATAAAGTTGCTGTTTGATAGCTTCAATTTCCTGCTTTAGTTTTGGCTCATTGTCTAACTCTGTTTCAATTTTGGTGTGCGCGTGCATAGCTGTGGTGTGGTCGCGGCCGCCAAGTTCGTCACCAATAGCCGGATAAGACATTTTAAGCTCTTCGCGCAATAAATACATTACTATCTGGCGCGGGTTGGCTAAACGTTTTTCTCTGCTTTTACCTGTTAAATCATCAACAGAAAGACCGTAAAAATCAGCCGCAATGTTTACTATCTCTTTTGGCGCGAGCGATTTTTTCATATTTTGCGACTCAAAAGAAGACAAAACCGATTTTATGGTTTCTTTGGTTGGATGTATGTTTTTTAACTGATGAAGGACTATAATCTTGTTTAGAGCGCCTTCTAATTCGCGGATATTGCTTTGCACGGTGGCGGCGACAAGCTGGATTAGTTCCGGAGGCAGTGGAAATGATTTTTCTTTTGTTTTTGCTTCCAAAATAGCCATTCTGGTTTCCAAATTAGGCGCGGCAACATCTGCGATCATTCCCCATTCAAATCTTGAGCGCAAACGGTCCTCAAGGGCCGGGATTGCTTTGGGTGGCCTGTCTGAAGTCATCACCACCTGCTTGTTTTGTTGGTGCAACTCATTAAAAGTATGAAAAAATTCCTCTTGAGTACCCTCTTTTCCGCCAATAAACTGTATATCGTCAATCAAAAGAAGATCAATATTGCGGTAGCGGTCCTTAAAGTCCTTGCCTTGGCCGCTATGCACCGCGGTAACATATTCATTGGTGAATTTTTCCGAGCTAACGTACACTATTTTAATTTCGGGATTGTTTTTAAGCAAAGCATTGCCGATTGCTTGCAAAAGGTGGGTTTTTCCAAGTCCAACGCCGCCATAGATAAAAAGAGGGTTATAGGCCTCGCCCGGCTTGGCAACCACAGCTTGCGCCGCGGCATTGGCCAGCTCGTTGCCTTTGCCAACCACAAATGTTTCAAACACATATTTGGGATTTAGGCCAAACTTAGTCCCGGAATACGGTTTTTTATTGATAAAATATGTATTAGCGGCAGACATGGTTTCGTTTGTGTTTTGCGCGACTGACGGTTCTTTTAATAGCGCGCACTCCTGCTCGCAAATATTTTTTATATTTTCAATTTTGTATTCTATTCGTTTTATCGGCTTTTTGGTTATCCGTTCCATTGATTTAATGATTTCTGAATGAAATTTTTTTTCTAACCAGTTTTTTACAAAGTCGTTTGGCACGCATATAATGGTTGAACCATTTTCATAACTAACAAGCCCAGTACTGCGGAACCAAGTGGTAAAATTTGCCTTAGATAGGACAAGCTCAAACTCAGCTAACACTGCCTGCCAGATTTCGTGATTGGTCATAATTTTGTCATTGTCATTCCGACCCGCAAGGGGCAGGAATAAACTTTTCTTAAAGCATCGGTATTTTAACACAATAGTCAAAGAATTAAAAATAGCTTAAAATAGCCAAAAAGTGTATAAAATGTGGATAAACTGTGGATGGTGTGGATAAATAATTAGTTTATTTGACAAAAACACAGAATCGCGTTATACTTATAAAAATTTTTATAATTCATTTAGCTTGATTTATGTCAACAAAAAGAACATATTTTCCCAAAAAGCGCAAACGCGCCAAAACGCACGGTTTTCGCGCCAGAATGGCGACAAAGGACGGTCGCAACGTCTTAAAGCGCCACAGAGCTCGCGGAAGAAAAAAGCTGACCGTGAGCAATGAGCGAAAAGGCAAGCGCACCAGAAAAACACGATAATGCTTCCAGCTCAACATCGTCTCACAAAAATGAAGGACATTAAAATACTTGTAAAAGAGGGCAGGTTTGTTGGTGGGAAGTTTTTGAATGCCAAAATCTGGAAAATTGAGCCGGAAAAATATCCGCGCAGAAAATACACGACTGATGATTTGCGGATTGGCTTCGCGGTTGGTCTTGGTGTGAGCAAAAAAGCAGTGGTGAGAAACAGAATTAAACGACAATTGCGCGAAATTAGCCGCCTGCTTTTGAAAGAGGAAAAAATTAGACACGGGCACCATGTGTTGGTGATGGTGAAGAGCGTGATTGTTGGGAAAGAGTACGGGGAGATTGAGAGAGAGGTTGAGAGAGTACTAAGAGATATTAAATATTAGATATTGGATATTTACAAATATTTAATATCCAATATGCAATATCAAATATTTCGTTACCCAATTCTTTGGCTAATTCGTATTTATCAGAAAACCATTTCACCAGACCACGGTTTTTTTCGTGGCCGCTTTCCGCTTGGTTACTGCAGATTTTATCCGTCTTGCAGTGAGTACGCCTACCAAGCAATAAAAAAAAGAGGACTCATTGCGGGTTCTCTTAAAACTGCGTGGAGAATATTGAGATGCAATCCGTGGGGAAAAGGCGGAGTAGATCTGCCGTGATTTGGTGCATGATGCAGATAGCATGACTCACAAAAAATGGATCATGCTATTTCAATCACCTTGTTTCTCCCCTTCTCTCCTCTCACAATCTCAATTTTACTCTTCGCCACGTCAAACTCTTCACTCAAAAATCTCACCAATTCTTCATTCGCCTTGCCGTCTACCGGCGGGGCTTTTAGTTTTATTTTCAAAGTGCCATCCGCGAGTGTGGCGACGATTTCTGTTTTTTTAGCGCGAGGAATCACGCGGACTTTTATTTGTTTAGACATACGGATTTTAGCCACTCCATCACCTTCCTGTTCTGCAAACTCATGGCAATGGTGTCTCGCACTTCCGGGTGCTTTAGACGCTCAATGTGTTCCTTATTGTCTTTATAAACATCTTCCACCATTTTTATTTCTTTATCAATTTCTTCATCACTTACGACAATCTTTTGTTCTTTGGCGACTTGGCGGGACGCGAGCGCGGCTTTGGCGCGTTTTTCGGCCTGGGCTTTAAAGCCATCCATCACTTCCTCCCGTTTCTTTTTTATTTGTTCCAGATATTGCTCAATTGTAATGCCTTGGTGTTCCAGATTATGTTTTAGTTCGTAAAACATTTTCTGCCGTTCGGCGTCAATTAGCACATCCGGGATAGCGTCAAATACCGAACCATCAACTATTTTGTCTAAAAGTTCAATTTCGGCTTTTTGTTCGGCCTTTTGTTCGTGTTCCGCGGTAATGTTGCTGTTTATTAGTTCTTTGAGTTTAATTAGGCCACCTTGGCCAAGTTTTTTAGCTAATTCATCGTCAAGTTCCGGTAGTTGGCGCTCAAAAACGCCTTTGACTTTGACTTTGAAATCCACCTTTTTTCCGGCCAAATGTTTTTGATAGTGGGTAGGGGCGAAGTCCAAAGAAAACTCCTTTGTCTCATCCTTTTTTAGGCCGACCAACTGTTCATTAAAGCCCGGAATATAATGCTGTTCGCTCAAATAAACTTGATAATCATGCGCTTGCCCGCCCTCAACTGGCACTTTGTCCAAGTACATATCCATGTCAATCACAAGTTTGTCGGTTTTTTCAGCAACGCCTGTTTTCAACACTTCTTTTGCGTGCATGCCGCGGATTGCGTTAAGGATTTCCTCAACATCTTTTTCGGTTGTTGGTTTTACCTCTTTTTTTACAGATATTTTTTTAATGTCCGCCAGTTTCACGGCCGGCAAAAGCGCGACTGTGGCGCGGAAAATGACGTCATTGCCCGGGGCCAATTTTTCAATATCAATCTTTGGCATGCCAACCGTGTCTAGTTTCTCGCTCACGACCGCGTTAAAAAATGTTTCTTGAATGATGTGTTCCAAGGCCTCATTTAATATATTCATTTCTCCCACCTCTTTTTTAACTATCTCATACGGCGCTTTGCCCGAGCGAAAGCCCTTTATTGCCGCGCGTTCTGAAATTCTTACCGCGGCTTTTTCCAAATGCTTTTGATAGTCAATTGGTGTGACCGTGATTGTGAGTTCAACCTGAGATTTGTCGAGTTTTTTTAGAGTGTGAGACATAGTGATGAATTAAGAGGTATGAATTATGAATGGCGGTATTATGATGGATTTTAGGGGAAAAGTCAACACCTTCACCATTTTCCCTCGCCTCCGCAGAGGAGAGGGTTAGGGAGAGGTCTGGCCGGCGGAGTGTATAACAAACACAGGAACCACCTGTCAAAGGCGCGTTTGACCAGACCTCTCCCTCGCCCTCCCCTTTTTGTAAGGGGAGGGAAATTGAAAAAAAGATTTTTAGTTAAAAGTGTGATATAATATAGACAATGAAAAACAAAGTTCACAGCGGTTTTACTTTAATTGAAGTCATGATTGGCGTGGCGGTTTTTGTGTTGTTTTTTGTGGGCATTTATTCCATGATCACGTTTGTTTTTAAGATTGTGTATCAATCGCGTTTGAGGATTTTAGAAACCGGCATTTTGAATGAACAGGTTGAGATAGCCAGAAATTTGCCGTTTGAAAATGTTGGTATCGTGAATGGCAGTCCGAGCGGTGTCTTGGAACGCACAGTCACTACCACGCGCGACGGGATTGATTTTACTATCACTCGGACAATTCGCAACATAGACGACCCGTTTGATGGCACGATTGGCGGTGTTCCGAACGACACGGCGCCGGCTGATTATAAGATGGTGGATATTGAAATTATCTGCGACCACTGCGGACAACGCGAGGCGCTTGGACTGACCACGCAAGTCGGGCCAAAGTTTTTGGAAGGCGACCCAAATCATGGCGCGCTGTTTATTGAGGTGTTTGACGCTCAGGCGGCTCCTGTACAGGGCGCGAGCGTTCATATTACGGCGCCGACAGCCGACCCTGTGATTGATTTGGTTGACACGACTGATAATAATGGCATGTTGCGTATAGTTGATTTGGGCGCCGGTCTAAATAATTATAATATCACTGTTTCAAAAACCGGCTACACAACTGACCAGACATTACAGCCAAGCGAGGCGAATCCAAATCCAGTGAAGCCGCCGGCTTCGGTAATCGCGAAAGACGTGTCAGAAATCAGCTTTTCTATTGATCGCGTGTCTTCCATAAAGCTGAGCGCGATAAGCAAGACCTGCCAGCCGATTGGCAGTGTTCCAACTCGTCTTACTGGCGCCAAACTGATTGGCGCGGAACCGGACGTTTTGAAAGTTGATCAAAATATCACGACCAATGGTTCTGGCGAGCATTTATTTTCTGGCTTAGAATGGGACGTTTTTGGGTTGCGCGCCACGGGCTACGATTTATTGGGCTCAATTCCGGCCTTGCCAATTTCTTTGTTGCCCGGAGTTGACCAGCCGGTCCAGCTTATTTTAGGAACAAATACCGCCCACTCGCTTGTCATCAGTGTTGTTGATAGTGTGTCGCAACAACCGCTGTCAAACGCCACGGTTCAGGTTACGGCCAGCGGATATGATCAGACAAAAATCACAGGTGTTGGTTTTGTAA
>CAYSQU010000006.1:9403-13601 GCA_964433365.1 uncultured Gammaproteobacteria bacterium | reverse complement strand
CCTTTTTCCTCCTCCACCGTCTCACCCTTTTCATACGCTTCCCAAACCTTTTCGCGGATTTGAGCCATTAGTTTTGGATTTTCTCGCAAATACTGTTTTGCCTTTTCACGGCCAACGCCCAATTTTTCCTCGCCAAATGAGTAACTATTGCCTGATTTGTTTATAACTTTGTACGTCACGCCAGTGTCAATCAAATCGCCGGAAACGGAAATGCCTTCGTTGTACATAATATCAAATTCAGTTGTGCGGAAAGGCGCGGCGACTTTGTTTTTCACCACTTTTACTTTCACGCGGTTGCCGATAATTTTCTCGGCCTGTTTGATTTGCGCGGAACGGCGCACTTCAATGCGGATTGAGCAATAAAACTTTAACGCGTTGCCGCCTGTGGTTGTTTCCGGATTGCCGAAAAACACACCGATCTTGTGGCGGATTTGGTTGATGAAAATCGTCACGGTTTTTGTTTTGCTGACAATGCCGGTGAGTTTGCGGAGCGCTTGAGACATTAAACGCGCTTGCAAACCCATATGCGAATCGCCCATTTCTCCCTCAATTTCCGCCTTTGGAACTAAGGCCGCGACAGAATCAACAACCACCACATCAACCGCGTTTGAACGCACTAGTGTTTCTAAAATTTCCAATGCCTGTTCGCCTGTATCTGGTTGTGAGATGAGAAGATTGTCAACATCCACGCCAATCTTGCGGGCATAATCCGGGTCAAGGGCGTGTTCCGCGTCAATAAAAGCGGCAATACCGCCAAGTTTTTGCACTTCCGCGATAATATGCTGGGCGAGTGTAGTTTTACCGGACGCTTCTGGCCCAAAAATCTCAATAATGCGCCCGCGCGGAACGCCTTTTACGCCCAGGGCAATATCCAAAGAAATCGAGCCGGTTGAAACCGCGTCTATATCCATTGCTTTGGACTCGCCGAACTTCATAATGGCATTATCGCCATAACGCTCCTTAATTTGCTCTATTGCCGTCTGCGCCGCCGCAAACTTGGCCTTCACCTCATCGCTGACTTTTGGCATAAAATTTAGTGTTAAAAATAGTGAGAGCAATCGCCCTCACCACATAGGATAACTTTTTTTGTTTTTAATGTCAAGGACTTACAGCTTATCCCGACAGAGTACGGGATCCCGCATTTCATCGGGACAACTTCGCTGACTCTTTATACACCACATGTCTTGTCTCCATCGTCGTCTTCCCGTGCTTTTTCTTCACCACAATTTCTAACGTATTCACGCCAGCTGACAAACTAATTTCTTCCTTAAATTGGCCACTCTCGCCGTTTTTTATTTCTCTGCCATTTACTAAAATTACGGCCTCTTTTTCCGTTTCACCTTGCACAAATATATTTTGTTCCGTGACTATCATTCCCTCTACTGGAGAATAAACAACGAGGCGCGGCGGCTCAATGATGCGTTTTACCTGCCAGCCAAGATAGCTGATGAAAATAAGGGCCAACAAAAACAAACCGCCAAAACGCAAGACGGTCGGCAAAAAGCACCATCGGCTTCTCGCGATGTCTTTGTTTGTTTTTTGTTTTTTTTCTTTGACCGACTCTTCAATCAGATACTGTTTTATAAACGGCTCCGACTCCAAACCCAACGCTTCCACGTATTTTTTTACAAAATTTTTCTGATAAACCGCGGAGTATGGAATATCGCGAAAACGACACTCTTCAAGCGCTTGTAAATATTGTTTGCTGATCATCGTCTTTTTTTCCATTTCTTCCAGCCCAATATTATTCTCTTGCCGCAAAGCGCGCAAACGAAAACAAACCCGCTGTGGCGGGGTAAGTGCTTTTTTTATGAAGGCAGAAGTCATACTTGGCATTTTCCCTATTAATTTCCGTCAAATTTCTGCTCAATTTCTTCTTTAATTTCTCCGCCATTATTTTCTATCTCCTTGTCTCCTATCTCCCCATCTCCATCAACATTTTCTTCTTCCTCTTTTTCATCTCCAAACACATTCAACTCACTGCCACTATCCATATTTTCTTCAATCTCCGTCTCCGCGCACAAAATATCGCGCGGTTTGGCGCCATCGGCGGGGCCGATTATGCCTGCGGCTTCCATTTCATCCAAAATTCTGGCCGCGCGCGCGTAGCCGACTCTCATTCTGCGCTGGAGGAGAGAGGCGCTGGCTTTTCCTGATTCAATAACAAGTTTTTTTGCTTCTTCAAACAGCGGGTCTTGGTCATCAGCCGGACCGCCAAACATATTTGTCGTTCCGCCAACGCCTGATGTTTTTTCAACAATTGATTCGTCATATTCCGGTTCCGCGTTGCCATCATTTAGATATTTCACCACATCTTTCAGTTCCTCTTCTGACACAAACGCGCCTTGAATGCGTTTTGGTTTTGATAGTTCGGCCGTAAGGAATAACATGTCGCCTCTGCCAAGCAATTTTTCCGCGCCGGGACAATCAAGAATTGTGCGCGAGTCAACAAGAGACGCGACAGAAAACGCGATACGCGCCGGAATGTTTGCTTTCATCAATCCGGTAATGACATCCACGCTCGGTCTTTGTGTTGCCACGATGAGGTGTATGCCAACAGCGCGCGCCATTTGCGCCAAACGGATAATTCCCGCTTCCACTTCACTCGCGGCCGCGGCCATTAAGTCAGCTAACTCATCAATCACAAACACAATGCGCGGCATTTTCATGTCCGGATGTTTTTCGTTATACGAACTCGCGTCTCTGCTCCCATCTTGCGACAACAATTCAAATCTTCGATCCATCTCGCCGATTGTCCATTTTAACGCGTTCACTGTTTTCTGCACGTTTGTGATGACAGGAGTGAGTAAATGTGGTATGCCATTATATAGCGTGAGTTCAACGCGTTTTGGGTCAATTAAAATCAGACGCAGTGTCTCCGCGGTATTTTGATAAAGCAAACTCATCAAAATTGTGTTAATACAAACTGTCTTGCCGGAATTGGTGGCGCCCGCGACAAGCAAATGAGGCATTTTGAGCAAATCCGCGAACCACACCTTGCCTCCCACATCCTTACCCAATGCGATCATCATATTATGCTCGCGATCAATAAACTCGTGGCTCTCCAACAATTCGCGCAAAGTCACTAACGCGACTTTGTGATTCGGCACCTCAATGCCAACCAATGCCTTGCCAGGAATTGGCGCCTCAATGCGAATCGGATGCGCCGCGAGGCGAAGCGCCAAATCATTTGATAACGCTGTGATGCGGGAAAGTTTCATGCCCTTGTCCGGCTTGAGCGAATATTGCGTGACAGTCGGACCAACCCGCACCTCGCCCATTTCAACTTCAATGCCAAACTCATGCAATGTACCGTGAATCGTCTCGGCGTTTGCCCGAATATCGCCGCTTGTCGGCTTGCTTCGTTTGGGACTCAACAAATCCTGCGGCGGCAAATTTTTTATCACGACTTTCTTATCCCAAGGTGACGACTTTTTCGGCTTTTCTTCACTTTCATCTTCATTATTTTCATCATCTTCAACATCACTATCTCCGCCAACCACCTTTTTAGCAAAAGCGTGATGCTTGTTGTCTTCATCTTCAATATCTCCTATCTCTTTATCTCCTTTATCTCCAACTATCTCACTCTCTTCTTCATACTCCCCGTCAATCTCTAACTTCTGCTGTCCGTTTCTTACAAACAAAAATTTCATTGTGTTAAAAATCCAAACGCCTAAAGCGCCCAATCCGGCAAACAATTTTTTATTTAACATCACAAACGCCGTGAGCGACGTGTTAAAAATCAAAAACAAAGACACTGCCGCCATGCCAACCAAAATCACAATGCCAGCGATTGAACCAAGGTACGTCTTAAGAGGCCATGCTAACATTCCAAACACGCCTCCGCCATGGCCGTCTATCGCCCTCTGCCACATGTCTGATGGAAGAAAATCTATGTGCATCAAGCTGGACATTGCTAAAAAGAAAATAAAAGAGCCAACCAAATGCGTGGAACGATAATTGTATTCAATATCACGGATTAAATACCACGCGCCCACCAAAAGCAAAACCGGCAATGCATAGCGGATAGAGCCAAACAAAAAACTTAACACATATTCATCCAACATCACCCCCACGGCGCCGGCTTTCGCGAAAAAACTCAAAACCACCACTATCGCCGCGATAATCAAAACAATCGCGATAATGCCCCGCGACAAAACCGGGTCAAAACCCTGTCCTCTTCGTCTTCTTCCCATAA
>CAYSQU010000006.1:1908-9303 GCA_964433365.1 uncultured Gammaproteobacteria bacterium | reverse complement strand
TATTCTATCACATTTTGAAAATTTTATCCACACAACCAAAACCCACCTCTTCGGCGGGTTCGTAATTTCGTAATTTTCGTATTTCGTACATTATTTCAGCAACCCCACAATCAACAACGCAACTATATTAGCAACTTTAATCATAGGATTAATCGCCGGGCCGGCAGTATCTTTGTATGGGTCGCCGACTGTGTCGCCAGTCACCGCGGCCTGGTGCGCGAACGAGCCCTTTCCGCCGTAATTACCGCTTTCAATATACTTTTTAGCGTTATCCCAAGCGCCTCCGCCGGCAGTCATGGAAATAGCGACAAATAGGCCAGTGATAATCGTGCCAACCAACAAACCACCCAGCGCCGCTGGACCTAACAACAAACCAACCGCGATTGGAACCACAATCGGAATCATTGCCGGCAAAACCATTTGTCCAATCGCGCCCTTGGTAACAATATCCACGCAGGCCGCGTAATCCGGCTTGCCATGTCCTTCCATAATTCCAGCAATTTCTTTAAACTGCCTGCGCACCTCTTCCACAACTTTACCGGCCACCTTACCGACTGACTGCATTAAATAAGCGCCAAATAAATATGGAAGCAAACCGCCAATCAATAAACCGGCTAACACTTTCGGGTCATCAATTTTAAATGTAACAAGCATGTTTCTCTCCGCGAGTTTGTGAGTATAGTCAGCGAACAAGACAAGCGCCGCGAGGCCAGCTGAAGCAATCGCGTAACCCTTTGTGACTGCCTTTGTTGTATTGCCAACGGCATCTAACGGATCTGTAACCTTGCGAACCTCCTCGCCCATTTCCGCCATTTCCGCGATTCCGCCGGCATTGTCAGTGATTGGGCCATACGCGTCAATCGTGACTATCATGCCAGTAAGCGACAACATTGCCATCGCGGCAATCGCTATGCCATAAAGTCCGGCGAAATAATGAGCGGATAAAACAGCGGCGACAATAAAAAGCACTGGTAATGCGGTCGCTTTCATTGAAACAGCTAAACCCGTGATGACGTTGGTACCATGTCCTGTTTCAGATGATTTCGCGATGTCCTTAACTGGCTTATATTTTGTTGATGTGTAATATTCAGTAATCCAAACCATTAAGCCGGTCAAGATAAGGCCGATGAGCGAACAATAAAATAATTTCATTCCAGACCAGCGCAATATCGGTCCATAATACCTGCAAACAAAGTAAAAACCAATCGCGGCCAAAACGCCAGCCACAGACAGCCCCTTGTACAGCGCGGCCATAATTTTTTTCTTGTCTCCCAATTTCACAAAAAAAGTGCCGATGATAGACGCGATTATTGCCACACCGCCCAAAACAAGAGGAAGCATAATCGCGCCAGCGTTATTTTTGAAAACCAATGAACCCAAAACCATTGTAGCGACTGCTGTCACGGCGTACGTCTCAAACAAATCCGCGGCCATGCCAGCGCAGTCGCCGACATTATCACCAACATTGTCAGCAATCACTGCCGGGTTTCTTGGGTCATCTTCTGGAATGCCTTTTTCAACCTTGCCAACCAAATCAGCGCCCACATCCGCGGCTTTGGTAAATATGCCTCCGCCGATTCTTGCAAAAATAGAAATCAAACTTCCGCCAAACGCAAGTCCAATCAGCGCGTTCACGTCTTTAAAAACTAACCAAAATCCGGAAACACCAAGCAAACCAAGTCCGACAACCAACATACCTGTAATAGAACCGCCTTTAACCGCCACATTCAATGCTTCCTTCAAGCCCCTCTTCGCGGCTTCAGCTGTCCGTATGTTTGCTTTTACTGAAATCGTCATTCCAAGATAACCCGCTACACCGGAAAACACAGCGCCCAACACAAATCCCAATCCCGTCTTCCAACCCAAGAAAACCCAAAGCAAAATAAAGACAACAATCGCGACAAAAGCCACTGTGCGATACTGACGCTTCAAAAAAGCGCGCGCGCCTTCCTGAACTGCTTTGGCAATCGCCTGCATTCTATCTGTGCCAACACCTTGTTTGAGAACCCAGCCGATGAGAATACCGCCATAAACAATCGCGGCTATGGCTGGCAAAAGGACGAAGATTATCGCTATCCACATATATATGTATGATTAAGAATGAGCCCCCCATCTTTGTGGTGTAAATTATAGCTAATGGCTTGAATTTTGTCAATTGACTTTGACCAAAAAACGTGGCATAATGAATATTGCGACTTTATGCAAAAACACCTTTACAGGGGGCTGTTCGTACTGCTAAAAGTGGTGATTTACTTAAAAAGAGCCGTAAATTGGCTTTTTAATGCTTTGTTCAATGGATTAAGCGTGTTTTTTGGCGCGTTTTTTAAATTTGTTGGATTGCGAATTTTCAAATTTCGGCTGATTGCTAAAAAAATCGCGGGCAACCTTAACATACCGTGGGACAGCAGAGCAATGGAAATCATCGGCTCAAGAACTCTTTTGCAAACCGCGCTTCTCATTATTATAATATTCATCACCATTCCACAAAGTAAAATTTATAAAGTTGACGCGGCGCAAATCCCGGGGCGGCAAACACTGCTTTATCAGTTGGTCGGTCCCGGAGATCTTGACTTTTCTTTGGAAGAAGTCGCGGCTGATAGTCAGCCATCTTTCACTCCTCCGATTGACTCGTGGAAGCAGGGCGCCGTTATCGTAACGCCAAGCGCGATAAGCGGTCAAGCGGCAATTAACATAAATCAAGAAATTTCCGGATTATCCGCAGGCGGAACAGCCGTGAACAAACCAATTATTATGCCGGGCGCCGCGCTGCCAACACCAGACGGATTGGCGCGCTCAAACACAATTTATCATGAAGTTCAATCTGGAGAAACTATCGGCGCTATAGCGGAACAATACGGCATTAGCTTGGCCACGATTCTTTGGTCAAACAATCTAACCGCTCGCTCTTACATCCGTCCCGGCGATAAATTAAAAATCCTCCCGACATCCGGTGTGATTCACAAAGTTAAGAAAGGAGACACGATTATTAAAATAGCCAATCTTTATAACACCACGGCTGACAAGATTATTAAATCAAATAAATTAAAAGAAGATGGAACAGACATGGTTATCGGCGAAGAACTATTGGTGCCCGACGGAAGAATGCCAACGCCGGTTTATGTGGCGCCTGTACGCCGCTACACGCAATTAAGCAATGTCGCGGCCCCGCCGCCATCTGTGGCCGCGCCCGCTGGTTCCGGTTATCTCTGGCCAACCGCTGTTCGACGCATCACCCAATATTTTGGCTGGCGCCATACTGGTTTGGATATCGGCGGCCCAATAGGCACTGCTATCTATGCCGCCCGCTCCGGCGTGATTATCCGCTCGCAATGCGGCTGGAACGGCGGTTATGGCTGTTACATTATTATAGACCACGGCGGAGGCGTTACCACTCTTTATGGTCATGCCACAAAACTATATGTAAGCGTGGGTGAACAAGTCGCGCAGGGTCAAACTATCGCGGCCATGGGTTCTACCGGCCGTTCCACTGGTCCGCATTTGCATTTTGAAGTGAGAGTGAACGGAGTCAAACAAAATCCGTTGAAGTACATTCGTTAAAAAAACCTAAAACACAATCTACAAAAACACAAAACGGCCGCAAGGCCGTTTTTGATTTATCCACACTTAAAAGTTTGTACATGTCGCCGTATTGCGACTCAGCGTGTTCAAGCACATTGCTACTTCACCTCCACCACCATCTCCCCGCCGCTTATCATATTCCCGTCTTTTAATTTCAACTCAGTCGTGAGCGTGTACACGCCAACATCTGGCGAGGTTTTCCAGTCAAAGCCGATTTGGTTGTTGATTGGATTGAATGGCTCGGCGAGTGTGTGAAGGGCTTCGCGTGTTTGGCCGGGTTTTTGGAGGTAAATTATTACTTCTTTAATTTGTTCTAGTTTAAATGTCGCCAAAATCATCATGCGGGGGAATGACTCGCGTTGCAGTGTTAAGTTTTTGTATGACCAAGACACGATTGGCGGTTCCGGGGGCGCGTTGAGCGTAAATCCGATAATTTTTTCCGCCTTGTTTCCGATGTCATCTTCAGCTGTAACTGACATAACATGGTCTCCGGATTCCAACCAACGAACATATTCGCTAAAGCCAAAAGGGAATTGGGTTATAACACCAAGATATTTATTGTCAATTTTGTAAGTTACCTTTTTAATTCCGCGCGAGGCGCCGGCTTTTATACTTACGTTTATCTGACGCGAGGTGAGGGTTGAGCTGGGCGCCGGCGACAATATTTCTAAAGTCGGCAAAAGTTCAAGCGAGGTAAAGTCATCATATTCAGTTGGCGGCTCGGAAAATTCAATGCGCCAGTTGGAATCTTTTTCTTTCATCATATTCACCCAGTCCTGTATCGCGTTTTCCCATATTTGATACTGAGGATCATCTCCGGGATTTTCCGGAGCCGGTCCGCGCGGGTCGTCTTTGCTTACATAATACAAAATTGAGTGCGCTGGCACGTAAGTCCTTTGCTCAATATATTCCTGAGGGGTGGAGTTGGTGGCGATTTTGTTGGTCATTTTGTCAATCATTAACGTGACTCCGCCGCCGGTTGAACCGCGCAAGATTGGTTTGTTGGCGTCGTTTGCCGGCACGGCTGGAAAATATTCCACCGGAGAATTTTTTAGCGCTTCAATCATAAAACTTTTCCAAATCGGAGCCGCCAGTTTGCTTCCACCGTCCCCTTTTTTCATTTCTTTATTATTGGTATTACCAACCCACACTCCGGCAACAAGTGAAGGAGTATAACCAACTGTCCATGCGTCCCTATAATTGTTTGTAGTGCCTGTTTTTGAGGCCACAGGTCTCCCTGGCAGAGTTAAGACGCCGCCCGCGCCAAAAACATACGCCCGCGCCGCGTCGTCGCTTAAAACACCTGATATTGTGGCTGTGATTTTTTGATCCAACACCCTGTTTTCTTTTTTTATTTTCCATTCATCCAAAATTTCTCCGTCTTTGTCTTCAACCCTAAGTATGCTTGCCGGCTCATTAAATACTCCGTTATTAGCAAAGACCCCATAAGCGTTCGTGTGTTCTAAAAGTTTTACTTCCCCTCCGCCCAAAACAAGTGAAAGTCCAAACTCGCCTTCGCTCAAAGTTGTGTAGCCCATCCGTTCAGCAAATTCAACGCCCTTTTTCGCGCCGACTAAATACAACGTCTGCACCGCCGGGATATTTAGCGAGCCCTGCAAGGCCTGGCGCATTACTACTGGCCCGCGCTCTTTCATATCATAATTTTGCGGGCGGTATTCTTTTCCAGACGCGGCAAAATTGGTGGAGACATCAAACAACACCGTGTCTGGCGTGTATCCCTTTTCAAACGCGGCCGCGTAGACAACTGGTTTAAAAGACGAACCCGGCTGGCGTTTGCCTTGCGTGGCCACATTAAACTGTCCGTCAATTTCTTTATTGCTAAAATCACGCGACCCGACCATTGCTAAAATTTGTCCGGTTTTGGGGTCAAGCGCGACCAAGGCCGCGTTATTGGCTTGCGACTCGTCTAATTTTTTCTCCGCGTCCTTCACCGCTTTTTCAGCGGCCTGTTGTTTTTCAAAATCTAACGTGGTGATGACGCGAAGTCCGCCTGTATCAACCGTTTGCTCGCCGTATTTTTCCACCAACTGCCCTTTTACGTAAAGCACGAAATGCGGGGCGATAATATCGCCGAACTTTCTCTGCAAAGTCATTGGTTCTGCCCGCGCTTTGTCCGCGGCCTCGCGCGAAATATAGTTTTCTTCAAACATTCTTTCCAAAACAAAATCGCGGCGTTTTTTTAACGAATCAGAATTATTCAAATATTTGCTTGGCGCTTGCGGCAAGCCAGCCATAGTCGCGCATTCTTGCAAATTTAATTCAGAAACATGTTTGCCAAAATAGTCCTGCGCCGCGGCCTCGGCGCCATAGTTGGTTGAGCCGTATGGAATTTCATTAAAATATATTTTTAAGATTTGGTCTTTGTTGTATTTTTGTTCAAGACGCAATGACAAAATTATTTCTTTTATTTTGCGCGCGTAACTACGCTCGTTTGTCAGAATGGCGTTTTTTACTAACTGTTGCGTGAGCGTGGAAGTTCCGCCGATACGTTTGCCTGGCAAAATGCCATAAACAATCGCGCGCAGAATTGACAGCGGGCGCACGCCTTTGTGTTCGTAAAATTTCGTGTCCTCGGTCGCTACAACCCCGTTAATTAGGTCCTTTGGGATTTGGTCTAAATTAACAAGCGTGCGTTTTTGGTTGGCAAAGACCTCGTAGAGCAGGTGTTCGCCAGCGCGGTCATAAATTTTTGTGCTTTGCGCCACCTGCCTGTCAGTTAGTTTGTCTGGATTCGGCAAGTCCTTGCTGGCCCAAGCCACCATTATTGTTAAAATCAAGAAGCAGACAACGCCTGCCGACAACAAAGACATTCCGGCCTTGCGCCAGTTGTATTTTCTGCGTCTGGGAATTGTTTTTTGTCGTTTATTACCCCCGTATCCGTATAAACGGCGATTTAGGTGTGGTATAGGCATTGAAAATTGAAAATTGTGAATTGAAAATTATCTTTATTATATCATCTTTGACCTATTGACAAAAGCCCCAAAGTATGCTATACTATTTAGTCGTGAAATGCAATATAATAGCGTCTTGTGGCAGAAAGGAAACCCAAATATGACCTTAATTAAGCCAAATTTTGTCAAGTCCATAAGCACAAAAGTGCTTGTTTTAGCTATTTTGATAAGCTTTGCCTCTGCTTTGGTTGTTCCACAAGTAGCGAGCGCCCAAGAAGAGGGTGGTGGTATTTTTTCTGTAATTAGAGGCATTTTTACCACCTCAACAGACAATAACGAAGAAGCCATGGATTTTCCAATAGCTGAGGGCCGTACTCCCCGTAAAATTACCTGGGTTACTGTGACAGCCTATTCTTCCACAGTTGACCAGTGCGACAGCACTCCCTGTATTACTGCTAACGGCTTTGATTTGTGCAAAGCTTATGCTGAAAGCGAGCTAGCCGACACGATTGCCGCTAACTTTTTGAGGTTTGGCACACAGGTGCGTTTGCCTGAAATTTCTTCAACCAAGGTGTTGGTTGTGCGCGACCGCATGAATACCAGATACAATGGCCAAAATCGGATTGATATCTGGATGCCAACTCGTGAAATGGCGCAGAATTTTGGGGTGAAGAGGGTGAAGATGGAGATATTTTAATGGAAATTTGTAGAGACGAGGCATTGCCTCGTCTCTTTTGTTTTAAACGATTGAGTGTTTTATTTTTTCTTTTAAAAATTCTTTATTGAGGTACGAGTGGGAATCGAACCCACGAATAGAGGTTTTGCAGACCTCTGCCTTAGCCACTTGGCTATCGTACCATACGCGATGATATTTTATAGTATTTGTCGCGAAAAGTCAAACCAC
>CAYSQU010000006.1:0-1808 GCA_964433365.1 uncultured Gammaproteobacteria bacterium | reverse complement strand
AGTACTTGACAGCCGTGTTCGCATATAGTATAATAGTTATACTGGACAAAAAAGGCATATTTTGTCCAGTATGATAAAACTAATATACAAAATATGGAATCCATAAATAACGCGGTTTTGAGACAAAAAGAAAATTTGCAGGACTCTCTAAATAAACTTTATGTAAAAAGAGAGAAATTTGATGTTGCCAAAAAATGGATGGAGAATGACATGATAAAGATTGTGATAGGGCCGCGGCGGTCTGGAAAGTCGGTCTTTTCTTTGATGTTGGCTAAGGACAAAAATTTTGCTTATCTTAATTTAGACGCTGACAATCTGCCGGTGTTGCCTGAGCATGATAATTACGACCAGCTTTTGCAGGCAATGTTTGCTGTGTATGGACAGACAAAACTTTTGTTGTTTGACGAAATACAAAATCTGCCGAATTGGGAATTGTTTGTTAATCGGCTTCAGCGCGAGGGTTTTAATGTGTTGGTTACCGGCTCAAACGCCAAGCTTTTAAGCAAGGAGCTCGCGACGCATCTGACCGGACGGCACCTGCCGATAGAGATTTTGCCGTTTAATTTTAAGGAATTTTTGTCAGCAAAACAATTTATTTTTGACACGTCTGTTTGTTCATCAACAGAGTCAAAAGGGGCATTGCTCAAACATTTGCGCGCGTACATGGAAAATGGCGGTTATCCGGAGCTAGTAATGAAAGATTTTACGCCAGTTGAATATCTGGCGACGTTATTTGATTCTGTGCTGTTTAAGGATGTTGTTAATCGTTTCAAAGTCCGTTTCGCGCAAAAGATGAATGACCTTGGCTCTTATCTATTGAATAATGCTGGCGCTGAATTCAGTTCGCGCCGTTTGGCCGCGATTTTGCAGTTCAAAAGCGTTTCCACTGTGGAAAAATACCTCTCGCATCTTGAAGAATCGTATTTGATATTTATTTTAAACAGGTTTTCTTTCAAAACAGGAGAACGTCTTGGTTTGCCAAAAAAGGTCTATGTCGTTGACAATGGCTATCTGGCGGCCAAGGCAGTGCAATCATCTCCTGATAATGGACGACTAATGGAAAATTTGGTTTTTGACGAGCTTTTAAAAAAAGGACAACGGCCAAATTTTGATTTATTCTACTATAAGACGCGCAATAATAAAGAGGTGGATTTTGTTTCGCGCAATGGTATAAAAACCACCGAGTTATTGCAAGTCGCGTATGATGTTTCCGACCCTGCGGTAAAAAATCGCGAGGTAAGAGCCCTGTTAGAAGCAGGGACGGAACTGGACTGTGGAAATTTAACTGTTATAACATGGGATCACGAAGAAAGTTTGGCGGTTGAAAAACAAAAAGTGGAATTTGTTCCACTGTGGAAATGGCTTTTAAAATAATTTTATATGACCCCTAAAAAATTCGTCATCATTGATGGCAACGCGATTGTCCATCGCGCCTACCACGCCCTGCCGCCGATGACTGTTAAAGGCGCAATGGTGAACGCGGTGTATGGGTTCACTTCAATGTTGTTGAAAGTGTTGAAGGACTTACAGCCGGATTATTTGGCTGTGAGTTTTGATGTAGCCGGAGGAACATTTAGACACAAGAAATACAAAGAATACAAAGCCACGCGGGTCAAGGCCGACCAGTCGCTTTACGACCAAATGCCATTAGTCCACCAAATTGTGGAGGCCTTCGGCGTACCTATTTATGAGAAACAAAACTATGAAGCGGACGACATTATTGGCACGGTCGTTACTAATTTTCAATTTTCAATCTTCAATCTTAAATCAATCATCGTGACAGGCGACATGGACACAATGCAACTTGT
>CAYSQU010000005.1:0-13981 GCA_964433365.1 uncultured Gammaproteobacteria bacterium | reverse complement strand
AGGATTTTATTTGCCAATTCAACCACATTAACGCCTTTTGTGCCAGTTCCCAAAAGGATTGCTAATAGTTCCGAGTGTGTGAGTTTTTCGGGTCCATATTTTTCTAATTTTTCTCTTGGACGATCAACTTTTGGCAAGTCCTTGATTTTCATATATAAACAACCCATCTATTTTACACCCCATCGCCTTTTGGCGCAAGGCCAAACCAATAACAAAATAGACCGTACTTTAGTACGGTCTATTTTTAAAAAATCCTCAATGCTCTTTTCCTGACTTATCCACAGACCAATAGCTGATATTGACAAATGGATAAATATAGGTTATAATACTCTTGTAAACATTTGTGAGGGCTTTGGCTCTCCAGCGGTAAACACATAAACCGCAGACAAATGTTTGCAAAACATTTAGAGGACATCAACCGTTTGGAAGATGTCTTTTTTAATCCTCTTCCAAATTACCTGCATAAAAAATTTTCTTCACCGCGCCATTAGAATCAATTTCCTTTTTCCATGATGGATAAATGCTCCAAAAGAAAGGCAGACCACCTTCAATTTCTTTAACAACTACTTTAAAACGAACGCCGAGAGAAACAATTATAGCAATAAACACATAATACTTTACTGTCTTTGGACGTTTCTCCCAACGGGCATTAACCTTTTGTCTTATCATCATTTTTCGCTCATCATATTCCTGCAAAGTGTGTGAAAGCTTTATTACATCAACCACTTTCTGTAATAGACGCAATCTGATGTATTGTTCCTCTCTAGACCTGCCACAATTCCAAGATTTGGAGAGTATGTGCCCAAAACCATATTGATTAAATTGAACATATCTTTTTAAGAAAGGACATTGAACGGAATCCAAGCTATCATAGTACTCCTTCGCCTCTTTTTTGACTTTTTCAAATTTTTCCTCCGTAATTTCCATATCTACATCTATTTTGTATATTTTAATTCTTTAACATACTATTCCACTTTCATATCAATTTTTTCTAATCAAGCCCCACAGCACTTCTTATACTTCTTGCCAGAACCGCATGGGCATGGGTCATTGCGTCCGATTTTGTTTCCTTCTTCATCGCGCGGTTTGTGTGAGACGATGCCGGCGTCTTCGGCGGTCTTTTGCGCGCCTTTTAAGACCAACTTATCATTGGTCATAATAGATGGCGCGAGTTGTATTCCGGTTCCAATTTTGAAAAAGGAATAGACCACCTCTTTTTGAATTCCAGAAAGCAGTCGGCTGAACATTTGATATGTTTCTTTTTTGTACTCAACTAACGGGTCGCGCTGGCCGTAACCGCGTAAACCAATGCCTGTGCGTAAATAATCCACCGCGATCAAATGGTCAACCCAAAGAGTGTCAATTGAGCGCAGTAAAACATTTTTTTCCAAATCACGCATCATTCGTTTTCCTTCCTCATTTTCATTTTCCTTTTCAACACTGCCTGACATTTGCGCTACTTTGTTTTCAATGTTAGTGTATTCCTGTCTTGCCTTATCTAACAAAAATTGCACAATTTTATCGCGCGCTGACACATCTCCAAATTTTGTCTCTCCGTTTCCACCCATCTTTTTTAATTCTTCCCTATCCTCATTTGTTAGAGTAAAAATTGTGTTCATCGTTTCGCAAACCTCGTTTATATTCCACTCGCTTTTGTCATCAACATTTGTGTGGTAAGAGACCACGAACTCAATTTCTTGTTCAATCAAATCCATTACTATTTCCTTTAAATCAGCGGGACTAAGTATTTGCCGTCTTTTTTTATAAATAACTTCGCGGTGCTTGTTTAGCACATCATCATATTCAAGCAAATGTTTGCGGATGTCAAAATTGTGGCCTTCAACTTTCTTTTGCGCGCCTTCTAACAAACGGGTAATCATTTTCTGTTCAATCGGCATGTCTTCTGGCAAATTGAAGCGCGTCATCACTGACTTCATTCTGTCGCCAGCGAAAATGCGCATTAAATCATCATCTGTTGAAACAAAAAATTGCGTTTCGCCCGGGTCGCCTTGACGCGCGGCGCGGCCACGCAACTGGTTGTCAATACGGCGCGACTCATGGCGTTCAGTGCCAAGAACAAACAAACCGCCGGCTTGCTTGACTTTTTCAATGTCTTCGGGAACAGCCGGGACGCCGCCGAGCTTAATATCTACGCCTCTACCAGCCATGTTTGTGGCCAAAGTTACAGCGCCCGGCCGACCGGCTTGCGCGATTATCTCACCTTCACGCTGATGGTTTTTCGCGTTCAAAATTTCGTGTTTAATGCCAAAACGGACAAGATACTCGCTTAACTCTTCATTTTTTTCAACAGAGATAGTACCAATTAACATTGGCTGATTTTTTGCGTTACATTCTTTTATTTTTTCCACTATCGCTTTGTATTTTCCAACCTCATTCTTGTAAATCCTATCCGAGTGGTCATCGCGTTGGTCTGGTCTGTTAGTCGGGATTACAACAACTTCTAAATTATATATTTTACCAAATTCTTCGGCTTCCGTGACAGCCGTACCAGTCATGCCGGCGAGTTTGCGGTACATGCGAAACAAATTTTGAAAAGTAATAGTCGCCAACGTCTGGCTCTCGCGTTGAATCTCAACATTTTCTTTTGCTTCAATTGCCTGATGCAATCCCTCTGAATATCTACGGCCCGGCATTTTTCTGCCAGTAAATTCATCAATAATAACCACTTCGCCATTATCAACCATATAATCCTTATCGCGCTTGAACAGGACCTCGGCGCGAAGCGCCTGCTCTACGTGATGTACAGCCCGAATGCCACCCTCGGCATAGATATTTTCCATGTTCAACCATTTTTCAAATTTAGCGATACCTGCCTCTGTCAAAGTTGAACTGCGCATTTTTTCATCGACATTGTAATCATCATTTTCTTTAAGTTGCGTGACTAAACGCGCAAATTGATAGTACTGGTCAGCGGCCTCTTCGGCTGGCGCTGAGATAATAAGAGGAGTGCGCGCTTCATCAATTAAAATTGAGTCCACCTCATCCACAATCGCGTAATGCATTTCATCACCGGGTCTCATTACCATTTCCTCAAGCGACTGCACCATGTTGTCGCGCAGATAATCAAAACCAAATTCGTTATTCGTGCCATAAGTTATGTCGCAACGATAGGCGTCTTGACGAGAACAGGGGCGTAGATAATCTTCGTCTATTTTATAACTTTCATTACTTTCAGAATGATCGGTGATCAATGATCGGTGATCAATTTGATCACTGATCACTGATAACTGTTCACTTTTCCTCGCCTGTGAATCGTATTTATAACTAACCCTCAAGTTCTGTATTATACCTACGGAGAGTCCAAGATAGTCATAAATCTTTCCCATCCACACAGCGTCGCGTTTGGCCAAATAATCATTGACTGTCACAACATGCGCGCCCTTGCCTTGAAGCGCGTTGAGATAAACAGGAAGAGTGGCGACGAGCGTTTTACCTTCACCAGTTCTCATTTCCGAGATTTTACCTTGATGCAAAACAATGCCGCCGACAAGTTGTACATCAAAATGACGCATGCCTGTGGCGCGTATTGAGGCCTCGCGGACGACTGCAAATGCCTCTGGCAACAAATCATCAACTGTCTCGCCTTTTACAAGCCGTTCTTTAAACTCAATTGTCTTGTTCTTCAGCGCACCGTCAGTCAACGCGTGAATCCCCTGCTCCAAACCATTTATTTTTTCAACAGTTGGCTGGAGGTCTTTTAGGACTTTAAGGTTGGGGTCGCCGAAAATTTTGGTTAAAAAAGTCATATGCGGAGAGGGTGAGATTCGAACTCACGGTGGACTTTCGCCCACGACAGTTTTCAAGACTGTTCCTTTAAACCACTCAGGCACCTCTCCATTATTCAATTATACAATGAGGCAATTATAACACCAAAACTTGTGTCTGTCAACCCAAAACCCGCTTCTGGCGGGTCTTTTTATTCGTGTTATTCGCGGGGCTCGCGCCCATTCGTGAAATCCAGAGACGCAAAATTTTGCGTCTCTACAACTGATATTCTTTTATCTCCCTCAACTTTTCCTTATCTTTCCCCCGTCTTTTTTCCTTCATCCCCTGCAATTCAACTTTCAAATGGTCTTTGACTTTATCTATCGCTTTATACAAATCAACAGCGTTTTTGCGCACGCGAATTAACTTGCCAGGCACGCGCATGTTTACTTCCGCGTAATATATCTTGCCTTTGAGATGATGATACGACTCCATGCCGACATCTATTGCGACGTCAGTGATTTTGTCAAAAAATTTTTCTAATGTCTTAACTTTCTCCTCTGCGTATTCTTTGATGGCATCGGTTAGTTCCATGCCAGTCCCCTTAATTTGTATATTCATAAAAATTAAATTATTTCTACTTCTTTTTGAAGTTCTACTCCAAATTTATTATACACCCTTTCACTTATCTCCGCAACAAGATTTATTATGTCTGCTTGCGTGGCTTTGTCAACGTTGATTATAAAATTGCCGTGTTTGTCGGAAACCATGGCTCCGCCGACGCGCAAACCCATAGCGTTAACTTGCTCAACCATCCAGCCGGCAGGCACCTCGCCTATTTCAAAAAATTTAGGCAATAAAATTGACTTATCTCCAGGCCATTTATCCAATTTGATATTCGCGAAAAAACATCCTGCGGATGGAAAGGGTGGAAAGCGACACTTGCGCCTTTGCAAATAATCCTGTACTTTCGCGACAATCGCCACTTTGTCCCCTTGTTCAAACTCAAACCACGCGCGCAAGACAACAATGCCTTTATTTTTCTTTAAATCACTGCCGCGATAACCAAAACCGCACTCTTCTTTTATCATCTCTTTAACCTCGCCATTTTCCCATACCTCTATTTTCACAACACTATTGCCAGTGGAACCGCCATACGCGCCCGCGTTGCCACGTACTGCCCCGCCAACTGTCCCAGGCACCCCTGCGGCCCATTCAAAACCGGTGAGAGCGTGTTCCATTGTCAAATCCAACACTTGGCACAACTTCACACCCGCCTCGACCATGATAGTATTAGTTGTAAGTTGTAGAGTTGTAGAAGTTGTAAGTTTGATAACGACACCATCAAAGCCGTCGTCGGAAAAAAGCAGGTTTGAGCCACCACCCATTATTAGATAATCAATCCCCTCGCCTGATAAAAAATTCAACAAACCGACTAATTTGTCGGTTTCTTCCACAATCACAAAAAACTTCGCCGGCCCGCCGATTTGGAATGTCGTGTATCTGGCAAGCGGAACATTGGTTCTCACGCGGCCAAATTGTTTTAACTGCTTGAAAATTTCGTCCATATCTAATATAATGGTATGGCTATGCTATCTCTCACAAAGACCCCGATAATATACGTCACCCGCGAGATAGAGCGCGCCCTTGGGCTCCCTTTGGACACCCCGGGTTATTTTATTATCTCAAATTTTACTCCATTTGCCAAGAGGGTAGCAAGAGGAAGGAAAAATGTGGTGTTGGTGAAGGAAGAAAAAATGCTGGATACGTATGAATTGTTGCAATGGGCGGCTGTTAATAATGTGTTTGATTTTGCAAATAAAAGGGATTCCTCCACTCGGCCAAAGGCCTCGGTCGGAATGACACCTGCGATAGTCGTCTTCAAACCCACCACTCAAATAGAAAAAATCTGTGCCGACAATAATTTGAAGCTATTAAACCCATCTGCGGAATTGTCAAACAAGGTTGAGGAAAAAATATCACAAATTGAGTGGCTGGGACCGTTGAAAAAATATTTGCCTGATTATAAAGTCCAGTTGTGTAAAAATATAAAATGGCCAGGACATAAATTTGTTTTGCAATTCAATCGCTCGCACACTGGGAGTGGGACGGTGTTGATAGAAAATATAAAGAAATTAACAGAAATTAAACGGAAATTCCCGGAACGAGAGGCGAGAATCGCGAAATATATTGATGGTCCGCTTTTTACGAATAACAATGTTGTGGCTAAAGACACTGTACTGCTTGGCAACATAAATTACCAAATCACAGGCCTTTTGCCTTTTACAGACAATCCGTTCAGCACCATTGGCAATGACTGGGAGTTACCACATAAACTTTTGAATAAAAAACAGATCACGCAATACAACAAAATCGCGACTGATGTCGGCAATCGTTTGTGCGAGTCAGGATGGAAAGGGCTGTTTGGGATTGATGTGGTGCTTGAGCAGAAGACAAGGAAACTGTATTTGCTTGAAATTAATTGTAGACAGCCGGCGAGTACGACGTATGAGAGCCAACTGCAACAAAAAGTGATCAGTGACCAGTTATCAGTGATTACCGATCACCTATCATTGATCACAACTTTCGAAGCCCACATTCTCGCTATCTTAAACCAACCCCTGAAAAATCACCATCTTATTCGACTCTCCTCCGGCGCGCAGATAATACAACGAGTAACAAAAGATATTCCAACTCTCAAAGAACCAAAATTGTACAAACCAGATGATCGCTTTTCATATATACTTTACAACAATACTAATCCTGGCAGTGACTTATTGCGTTTGCAGACAAAACAAGGCATAATGGAATCGCACAATAAATTAAACGAGTTGGGAAATCAATTGATGGATTTTATTTTTTGCGCCAATGGCGAAAGCAGGTGGAATGCCCCGCGCGGCGCTGTGATTATTATAAAAGACAAAAAAATCTTGCTGATTAGGCGGCACAAATGCGGACGCAAATATTACGTCCTACCAGGCGGGACAATGGAAAAAGGCGAAACAATCAAGCAAACAGCGATTCGTGAAGCAAAAGAAGAGACAGGATTTGACGTCACGCTGTCAAAACAAAAACATTGGAAATCAAAATTTGAATACAGAGATGAATATTATTTTTTCGTTGACAAAACAAAAGGCCGATGCCACCTCGGTGGACCAGAAGCGAAACTAAACAATCCGGCGAATCATTATGGATTGGAGTGGGTTGAGATGAAGAAGTTGAGTAAAATAAATTTAGTGCCAAGTGATATAAAAGAAAAAATAATTAAATTTTCCATCCCCTGCTCACAGGGGAGGGCGAGGGAGAGGTCTGGTCAAACTTACCTTTGACAAATGACTCCTTTACTTATTATTCAATCCGCCCAACAGACCTCACCCTAACCCTCTCCTCTGCGGAGGCGAGGGAAATTATGTCCTATGCCCACCCTCTCATCCTCCTCTCTCAAAACCATCAACGACTATCTGCATCTTCCAATCGGCAACGCTTTTGTTAACTGTCCATATTACAACAATCGCCGTGCTGGGATGCGGGCTGGGTTACGAGTTATGATCGGCAAAGGAAGCGTGGATGACATTGTGGAAGAAGCGATGCTGATTGCCTTGCGGGAAAAAATTGATTTGAAAAAATTAGACGCGAACGGGCTGAAAAAATTCTTGGTTGACTCGCATCTTGGAATTGATTGCTCTGGTCTCGCTTATCATATTTTGGACTCGGAATTAAAATCACGCGGACTCGGCGGGTTAAACAAACATCTAAAATTTTCTTTTATAAAAAATCCATTTCGCAAATTTTTGACGCTGTTCCGTCCAGTTGAAAGCGCCGGCGTACGAACAATTTCTCACGAACAAAATTCAGTTGAAGTAAAATTGAGCGATATAAAACCTGGCGACTTGGTCGTAATTCTCGGCGGTGGAGAAAAACAAGACCACAATCACATGATTATCATCCATCAAATCACGGAAGACACAATCAAATATACTCACTCAATGCAATGGTCAAGCGATGGCGAATACAATCACGGCGTGAGGCAGTCGGAAATAGAGATCACTGACAAAAATAAAAACATTCTTGAACAAATTTGGTTTGAGCCGGAGGCGCTTAACTACGCGCGCGGGGCGAGAGAGGTAAAGATTTGCAGGTTAAACGCGCTCGCTTGATTTTTTCTTCAATTCTGCTATAATCAAGCCATGTATGTGCGTTGAGCCCACAGTGCTTAATTTACTCAAGACCGCTATAAGTTATGGCCTGTTTTCCACAGCCATTGCTTTTTGTTTGGCGCCGATTTTGATTAAGATATTATATAAGTATAAACTAACCCGCAACGCGGAATTTGATGTTACGCTCGGAATAAACGGGAGACAAAGCAAGGCAGGCGTGCCAATTATGGGCGGATTGTTGGTGATTATAGTTGTCGCGGGCATTACCATGCTATTTAACTGGGAGCGAAAATTCACTTGGGTGCCGATTGGCGTAATGTTGCTGTCTGCTTTGCTCGGTGGCATTGATGACATCATGCATATTTATGGACACGAACGCAGGAGCCGAAAACTCTCGCAAATTTTTACTTTAATAAAAGTGCACAATAATTTTTTGTATCGCGTTTGGCTCATCTTCACTTTGCCATGGTCGCTTTTCAAACGCGCGTCGCTGTGGCTTGGCTCTCATCCCGGCAAAGGCGTGCATGTGCATGAAAAATTATTATTACAATTTGTTGCCGGCGCGATTACTGCCTGGTGGATTTATTCCAAGCTCGGCGAGAACTGGCGCAATGTGTTTGTGCCGTTTGACGGTTTTGTAAATATCGGTTGGTGGATTATCCCGATTATAATTTTCTTTGTAATGTTCACCGCCAACGCGGTTAATGTGGCCGATGGAATGGATGGCTTGGCCGGCGGATCGCTTTTAATCACATTCTCAACTCTGACTATTTTAAGCTGGATTAATGGATATCAAGAGATGGCGATTTTGAATGCCACAACAACAGGAGCACTTCTTACCTACACCTACTTTAATGTCAAACCAGCGCGTTTTCAGATGGGTGATGTTGGCTCTCTTGGGCTTGGCGCATTGCTGGCAATTAACGCGATTATTATAAATAAAATGTTTTTACTGCCTTTATTTGGCTTTATTTTTTATTTAGAATTAGCGACTGTCGTTATACAAATTGGCGGACGATATTTATTAGGCAGAAGAATTTTCAAAATGGCTCCACTGCACCACCACTTTGAACTTCGTGGCTGGAGCGAGGAAAAGACAGTGATGAGATTTTGGATTCTGCACGCCACGGCGGTGCTACTTGGACTTTGGATAGCGCTCTATTAGTATGTATCTTAAGTGGGCTGAACAAACCATCACTGACTTCTCTGACGCAAATATCAACCACATGTATGCGGAGGGCTTTTTGTTCACACGCGAGGGCAAGGGAAAGATGTATCAAACGCGGAGTGTTAGAATTGATTTAGAAAAATTTGAGTTATCAAGTGAGAATAGAAGAGTATTAAAAAAAAATTCAAATTTCAAAATTCAAATTTCAAATTTACCAATTGACGATTACGACTGGTCAATTGGAAAAATGGCGAAAGATTTTTACGAGACAAAGTTTGGAAAGGGAACCCTCTCAGCAAACAAAATAAAAGAATTACTAACTACCAAACACAACTTCAATTTACTGTTAAGATATACGGACGGTTATTGCATTTGTTTCCAAAACAAAAAAATACTACACTACTCTTACCCATTCTACAATCTGAAATCTACAATCTACAATCTTGGTATGTCAATGATGTTAAAAGCAATCATTTACGCCAAAGAGGCGGGAAAAAAATACGTCTATCTCGGTTCTGCCAAAGACGCGAAGGCGAAATACAAACTGCAATTTTCTGGATTGGAGTGGTTTGATGGGGAAAAATGGAGAAATGATACAGATGATTTAAAAAAAATTTTAATTTCTTCTTAATTTCCGCTCAATTTCCGTTTAATTTCTTATGCAAAAACACATCCATTTCATCGGAATCTGCGGGGTCGCCATGGGAGGGTTGGCAATGGCAATGAAACGCGCTGGTTGGAAAGTTACAGGCAGTGATGTTGGAATTTACCCGCCAATTTCCACTTATTTAAAAGAGCAGAATGTGGAATATTATACTGGCTGGCATCCTGACAAAATGGGAAAGCCGGATTTAGTTGTCGTTGGTAATGTTGCTGGGTCGGAAAATCCAGAATGGCAGTATGTGCAAGAGAAGAAAATACCCTATGTATCTTATCCGGAATTGATTGCCAAGTATTTTGTTAAACCAAATTCAATTGTTTGCGCCGGCACTTATGGCAAGACGACTACGGCGGCGTTGTTGAGTTGGATTCTTTATTCTGCCGGATACAACCTGAATTTTATGTTTGGAGGACTTAGTGTTAATGGGGGGTTTCCTTCTGCGTCACTCGATAAGGTGCTGAAAGGGATTCCTCCACTCGCTTCGCTCGGTCGGAATGACAACGAACGGTGGTCCATCCTCGAGGGCGACGAATACAAAACAGCACGTTGGGACAATTCGCCGAAATTTGCGCACTACTCCCCCACCCACCTGCTTTTAACAGCAGTACAGTGGGACCACGCGGATGTTTATCCGACGGAGGCGGACTATGTCAACGCTTTTAAAAAATTACTCGGCTCAATTCCAAAGGATGGTTTGATTATTGCGTCAGAGAGAATATTGGATATTAAGATATTAGATATTCAACAAAAAAATATTCAATATCCTTTATCTAAAACTTATGGCAAATCCGCCGATGTTGATTATAGATATGGTGATATAAAAACTACAAAAGACGGAATTAATTTTAATATCTTTCACAAAAAAAACAAATATAAAATAACCTCACGACTACTTGGCGATTACATGTCCGACAACATCTGCGCGGCCTTCGCAATGGCGCGCGAGATTGGCATTGAGCCGGAAGTGATTATTAAGGCGATTGAGAGCTTCAAGGGCATAAAACGGCGTTTGGAAAAACGTTTTGATGGTGATGTAACAGTAATTGATGATATAGCGCATTCTCCTGCCAAAGCGCGGTCAACTTTGGAGACACTGAAAACGGACGGACGACTCATCGCTATCTTTGAGCCAAACACAGGCAATAGACAAACAGAATCAATTCCAAGTTACGACAATCCATTTATCGCCGCGGACGAAGTGGTAATTCCTCGCTTAACCCAAATCAAACGCGACACAGCGAAACCAGAATCAATGGACGGCGCCAAGCTCGCGGAAGTAATCGGCAAAACGCATCCAAATGTTAAATATATTGATGATGATGAAAAATTGATTGATTATTTAATAAATAATACTAAAAAAGGCGATGTGGTTGTTTTCTTGGGGTCGCACGGATTCAGAGGGATGATTGATCGTTTGGTGTTGTCATTCCGACCGAGGCCAGTGCCGAGTGGAGGAATCCCTTTTCTTTGCATCTAAAGTTGCTTTAAATAAAATTTATATTAATTTGTCTTTCTGTGCGTTGGAAAGGGATCCCTCGGCTCCCTCGGGTCGCTCGGGATGACAGTGTGACAAATATGAAACTACCCAAACAAGCCAAACGTGTCTTCAAAGGCAAAATCTTTGACGTGTACCAATGGCCGCAAAAACTTTATGATGGCTCAACTACTGTTTTTGAAATGTTAAGACGCCAGTATACAGTACAAGTAATCGCGACTGCTGGAGACAAAATTTTAATCTCGCGGCAAATTCAACCACAATATAAAAAATATTTTTATTCGCTATTTGGCGGCAGAATTGACGGCAACGAGACACCGTTAGAAGCCGCCAAGCGTGAACTTCTTGAAGAATCTGGACTAATTTCCGATGACTGGGAGCTGTTTGACACAAATCAACCATTACAAAAAATGGATTGGACAATATACACTTATATCGCGCGAAATTGTAAACAGACAAAAAATAAAAACCTAGACGCCGGTGAAAAAATCAAAACAGTCGCCTTAACTTTCAAACAGTTTACAAATTTAATTTTCAACGATGACTTTCGCGGACAAGACATAATGTACCAAATCATAAAAGTAAAACTGCAAGGCAAAGAAAAAACAATCAAACAAAAACTCTTTAAAAAATAGAAGACCCCGATTTAATCGAGGGCTTCATCTGTGATCTGTGTACTCGCATCAAATCTGTGTATCTGTGCTATTTACCTTCATCCACAATCTCCACCTTCACAACGTCATCACTGATGTCGGTCACCAAAAGAGAAATCCCGCAAATGTCGCACTCAATCGTATGGTCAAGCGCTAAATCGGGATAGTGAGATAAATTAACCTCGTTTTTGCACTCTGGACAAGTTAGCTTCATATTGTTATTATATTAGATATTAGATATTAAACAGTATATCACAAATTATGAAAACTGTCCAGATGCCGTATGCCGAATTGGCCAACGCGCTTGGGGTAAAAGAAGTTTATCTCAAACGGGAGGACCAACACAAATACGGTTCACACAAAGGGCGCTCTCTGCCCTTGATGATAAAAAAATATTTTAAGGAAGAAAACCAGACCGAATTTGTAATTTCTTCTTCCGGCAACGCCGCCTTGGCAGCTGTGGAGGCCGTGCAAGCGCATAATCGCAATAATGACAGCAAACTCCGTTTGACTGTTTTTGTCGGCCAAAATATCAATCCACAAAAAATGAAAAAACTAATCACGATAATTGAAGACCCGCTGATTAAACTGGAACAAACTGAAAATCCAAAACAGTCGGCATTCCAAATGGACAAAGACAGCAAGGCCAAAAATCTGCGTCAATCCACTGACGACGCGGCTTTAGAAGGATATTTTGAGCTGGCCGAAGAGTTAGACAAAATCCCAAATTTATCAGCAATTTTCATCCCCACATCTTCTGGCACCACTGCCCAAGCGCTTGGCGAGGCGTTCGTCAAACTCTCTCAAAAACCCCAGATACATATAGTGCAAACTACATCTTGTCATCCGATTGCTTCTGTCATTGCGAGGAACGAGGAACGAGAGACGAAGCAATCTATATCAAATACTGACACATCTATCGCTGACGCGATTGTGGATAGGATAGCGCACAGAAAAGAAAAAGTCGTGGAAGTTATAAAAAATAGCTGTGGCTCGGGCTGGATTGTGACTGACGAAGAAATCAAAAACGCCATTAAACTTGTCAAAGACGCATGCAACCTCGCCATCTCTCCAAACAGCGCCCTATCTGTCGCCGGGCTCGCCAAAGCAGTACAAAATGATTTCAAGTGGGATGGAGCTGTGATTTGTCTAATTACCGGAATGTAAGTCGGGATGGGCAGGAGCGCGCGCACGCGCGCACCCCTGCCCAGAAAGATCTAACACCCGTAACCGCAAGGCCCGATCGGCTGGTATTCATCCTCCTTCTTAACCAGCGTCTCATCTTTTGGAACAAACCGTCGTTTGAGTGGCGACTTGTCCTTTTTTGGATGACCATTTCTTCTGGTCTCCGGGTCATAACGCGGTACTCTCCACCTCTCGTCAGGATCGTGTGGGAGAAAACCACAACCAACCAACAAAACAACAACACCACACAAAGCGAAACTAACCATTGCGCCCTCCATCAAAAAAACAAAAAACACCACCGGACGCGGTGGTGTCAGTTAACGATTTATACATCAAACACACCGCGCTCCGTGGTTAAAGAAATAAAAGAAAAATACGCAGGTGTGATTTGTATAATTCATACTGATTTTAGTATAACAAGACATTTTTGGATTGTCAAAATTAACTGTGGATAACACTCACAATATTCTCCCCATTTTCCTTATCACTCTCCTGCCCCTTCTTTGAATATAAATTTTGTTCAACTCGCAAACGCACCTCTTTGCACAACAACTCTATTTCGTCCAGAGTAAACGCGTGATAAAAACGCTCCCCCAAAACTTTGCCTTCACTATTTTTCCACGGCACAGAAAAATCATTTCCAAATCGCTTATAATCCCCCTTTTCAACTTTCTCCATCCCCCACTTTCCCAGCAAATTCCAATTGACCAACAAAATCTTGCCGCCTGACTTAACCACTCTTTTCATCTCTCGGAGGGTTTGCAAACGCTCTTCGGCTGTTGCCAGATGATGAAACGCGGCAACACAAAACACTGCATGAAATGTATCTGCCAAAAAAGGCAACTTCTTCATATCTCCCACCACAAAACTTGTATCTGGACATTTTGTTTTTGCTATTTTTATTAATTCCTCACTCAAATCCAAGCCGGTATAAAA
>CAYSQU010000004.1:0-14313 GCA_964433365.1 uncultured Gammaproteobacteria bacterium | reverse complement strand
GGCGGAGCAAAAGTCGAGTGTTGTAGTTTGTGCGATACTTGGGCGGTTACTTGTCCGCCAAAACACAAAATAAACGAGGCGGATTGCAAGGCGATTGGCGGTGAATATCTGGGATTAGTGCCGGAAGAGGAATGTAAGTGATAATTTTCAATTTATAATTTATGGACAGTGTGTTTCTTGCTTTGAACATGGGGACTGATATCGCGGGGAAGGCGGCGACGCAGGGCGGTTATGCGGCCGCGACAGAAACAACCCTCGCGGAAACAGTTGGTTTGGTAATCAGCATTGTTTTGGCTTTCACGGGCGCGATATTTTTGGTCTTAATGGTTTATGCAGGTGTCTTGTGGATGACCGCGGCCGGGGAAGAAGAAAAAATTAAAAAAGCGCAAAAAATTATTTTTGCCTCAATCATTGGTTTGGTTATAACAGTCGGCGCGTTTTTAACCACCAACTTTTTGGTGCCGGCGATTATCGCGGCTACTAAAGGCGGGGAAATAGGGTTTTGATATGCGAACCATGTTCAAAATGTTGTATTGTTGTATTGTTGTATTGTTGTTGGCGTTTGCGATAATGCCTGTTTTTGCCGCTAAGGAAGAAGTCAAAACAAGCGCGATGAAGCAGATAGAGGCCGCGGCAGGCAAGGCGGAAATAGAAACAAAAGCGATTCCAATGCAAATGGTGATTATAAACGTGATAATAATCTCTTTGGGCTTTGTTGGAATAATTTTTGTCGGCTTGATTGTTTATGGCGGGTTCTTGCTGTTCACGGCCAATGGCGAGGAAGAGAAAGTAAAAAAAGGAACGGATATAATAAAGGCGGCGGTTGTTGGTTTTATTGTTGTGATGCTTTCTTATGCCATTACTACGTTTATCGGCAATAGGGTAAATCCGTTGGTGAGCCAAGGGGGAGTTGTGGAGAAGTAATGTGTGTGATATGATGCGAATCTACAAAAAATATGCGAATCTACAAAAAATGCGAAATTACGAAATATGAAGAAGATTTTGGTAGCAATTTTGTTTTCGGTTTTGCTCGCGGTGGGTTGCGGGGTGTTTGCGGCGCGAGCTGATTACACGGCCGAGGTTGGCAAGCAGATGGGCGCGGCCGCGGGGGCGACTGGCGCCGGTTTTGCCGCGCCAAAAGATCCCAGAGACGCGGCTGTGCAAATAATACAACTATCTTTGGGTTTTATTGGCATTATATTTACCGGCTATTTGGTTTACGCGGGATTTTTGATAATGATGGCTGGCGGAGATGAGGAAAAAGTCAAAAAAGGAAAACATATAATTAAATATAGCGTTATTGGCATTTTGGTGGTAATGAGCGCCTACGGCATTGCCGCGTTTACTGACACAGAATTGCGCAAAGCCCAAGAAATAGACACCAGCGGCCCGATTTATGGCAGTTTTGAATTCAGCACGGATGAATATATGGGCGATTTTAACAACAATGACCCGCTAAACGAAGACGCGTCAATCGGCGGCACTAACCCCATTTGGAAGGATTGGTAAAATTAGAAGTAAGGAAAAAGTATGCTTTGGTCTGTGATTATTCCAGCTCGCAATGAAGAAAAGACCCTGTCTGACTGCGTTGATTCAGTTAAAAAACAGCAGGGCTTTTTTGATACCGAGATTATCGTGGTGGACAACAATTCGGCCGACAAGACAAAAGAAGTCGCGGAAAATTGCGGGGCGACTGTCATTAACGAGCCGCGATATAGCGTTGGACAGGCAAGAAAAACAGGCGCTGAAGCGGCCAAAGGCGAATGGATAGTAAATTTGGACGCGGACTCGCGCTTGCCAACAGATTATTTTTTACGCGCGGCAAAAATTTTTGAACAAGAACAAGGTTTGGTTTGTTTGGGCGGGCAGGTGTTTTTTTATGACGCGCCGCTCTGGCTGAATGTTTTGCGATTTTTGTTTCATCGCCCGCTGTATTACTACGCTCGCGCTGTTTCTGGAAGCCGTGTCGGTCCATTGGGCAATAATATGATTTTTCGCAAAAGCGATTATCAAAAAACCGCGGGTTTTGACGCGGATTCCAAATTTGGCGAGGATTCGGATGTTTGCAGAAAATTAAGCGCGTTAGGCAAAGTGAAAATAGATTTTGGACTGAAATGTCTAATTTCTTCGCGGCGCTACCAATGGAATCAGAATCCAATAGCGCAATTTCGCGCTTTTTTGGCTGTATGCCGAGGGCTTCCTGTTGACAAAGTAAAGTTTTTCTGATATAATGCGATTTGCAAAGTCCCTGTTGGGGTGGCCATAGTGAAACGGTTATCACGCGAGTTTGTGGAACTCGCAGTACGGGTTCAACTCCCGTTGGCCACCCCATTGGGGATTTTTTATTTTGATTATTTTCCAACCCTTTCAATCGCTCTTAAAACCTCAAGCGGCAAGGCAAAAACAAGAGTGTTTGATTGGTCAGTGGAAACATCGCTGATTGTTGAAAGCGTGCGCAAATGCAACGCTCCGTTGGCGGACCCGAGGATGTTCGCGGCATCTGCCAAGTTTTTTGCCGCGATAACTTCACCTTGCGATTTGATGATTACCGCGCGTTTTTCGCGTTCTGCCTCGGCTTGTTGGGCGATTACTCTCTGCATATTGTCCGGCAAGACAATGTCTTTCAATTCAACCGCTTGAACATGAATTCCCCAGTTGCTGGCAGTTGTGTCAACTATCTCTCTTATTCGTTTCGCGGCCATTTCGCGGTTCGCCAAAAGTTCGTCAAGTTCAAGTTCGCCAATAACATTGCGCATCGTAGTTTGCGCCAACTGGCTTACTGCCACCCAAAAATTTTCCACTTCCAAAATCGCCTGCGCCGCGTCCTTTACGCTGTAATAAATCACTGCGTTGATTTTGGTTGAGATATTGTCTTTTGTTATTGCTTCTTGAAAAGGCACATCAACGGCTTTTGTTCTGATATCCACTTTTGACATGCTCTGAATGACTGGAATAATTAAACGCCAGCCCGGCTCAATGATGGCTATATATTTTCCGAGCATGAACTTTACGCCTCTTTGGTATTGATTAATTTGTCTTATGCTGATAATAATCAGCACTCCGATGACGATAAGGATGGTTGTGATGGTTGGCATAGTGTCGTGAATTAAAAATAAGAAATTAAACGGAAATTAAAGAAATTATACAGAAATTTAGTGAGCCCGCCAGGAATCGAACCTGGATATCCAGCTTAGAAGGCTAGTGTTCTATCCATTGAACTACGGGCCCGAGTTGAATTTTCAATACTATAACAAAATTTTGTTTCAGTGTCAATTATGCGCCGCGCTTTTTGTCAGTGATATGCGTGTAAATCTGCGTGGTGGTGATTGATGAGTGCCCAAGCATCGTCTGCACGCTTTTGATGTCCGCGCCGTTTTGCAATAAATCAGTCGCGAAAGAATGTCGCAAGGTGTGCGGTGTAATCGGCTTCGTAATCCCCGCGGCTCTGGCATACTTCTGCACTAGCCGCTGTATTGATCTCGGCGTCAGTGGCTGTTCGCCGTCGTCTTGTTTTAATGTTTTAATGTTTTTATGCTTTAATGTTCTCTTGTCGTGTGATATAAAAAGATATGGGTTTGGGTCAGCGCGCTTTTCTAAATATTTCTGCAGCCAATATCTCGCTTGTTCTGATAAAAACACTACGCGTGATTTTCGCCCTTTGCCCATGACTGTGAATTCTTCCTTTTTTAAATTTACATTGTCTTTTTTTAATTTTGCCAATTCAGATACACGTAAACCAGTGCTAAATAATAGTTCTAAAATCGCTTTGTCGCGATATTTAATCAACTCTTCGTTTTTCGTAATTTCGCACATTTCTATTGGCGCTTCCAACAATCTATTCAAATCGCTTCCTTCAAGAAAACAAACTTCTCTGTCAGGCATGCGCATGAGTTCAATTTTTTCCGGCGCGAGTGTTTTAATGTCGCGTTTAGATAGATATTTCAGGAAAGACCTCAGGGCGATTAAGTGATAATTTTGTGTGTTTTTTTTCAGTGGTTCGCCATGGACATCGGCCAAACGATTAAGCCACAAGCGATATTGCCGAACTTCTTCTGCTTCAATATCCTCTGGCTTTTTTTTATCCCCCAACCAACCAACAAACCTGCGCAAATAAAAATCATAATTCCGCACAGTTAGCTGTGAGCGGTCCTTCTCTATTTCCAAATATTCTAGAAAGTCGGTGAGGTAATCTTTTAACGATTTCATAATTATATTGTACGACACTATTGACAAAAGGTCAAATTTGCGCTATAATATATAGGTAAAAAAGATAAAGGTAAAAAAACAATTTTTATGTCTGAGCCAAATGAAAAAGATAAAAATGCTGGCAAAGATGAACAAAGGATAGCGCAAGAGGAAAGTTTGTTGTTACAAAAAGAGTGTGAAAAGGAAGATACTGACCCTGTTCAGAGAAAAATTTTGTTATTAGATTATTTACGCAGGGGCCGTCTGGCAGATGATGTGGAGATAATGCCAGAATTTATTAACGCCCTACCCAAGTTGTTGGAAGCGAAAGATGGAGGTGGTTGTTCTTTTGTGGATTTTTCCGCGAAAGATTATGACCACGAGACAGAAGTCAAAAAATTGCTTGAGGCATTTTTACAATTGGAACAGGAAATAATTAATGATGACAAAAAATTTCGCGTAAAACTTAAAGAGCTTGGTTTAAATGCAAAACCAAGTTTTTTTGTTGATAAAAAAAGGCACAATGCTGTTTTGGCGATTTTAAATCAATATTTGTCTGGTATTAGCGCGGAGAATTTGGGAAAAATTAAAAATGAAGACCCCAAAGGCGTTAAAAAGAAACAGATTCTCGGTAAGTTGAATAGTATTGGGTTATTAGAAAATTCAGATGAAGAATTATCTGAAGTTTTAGATAAGGCAGAGAATAACCAAGGGTTTGTGTCCGATGATATTACCGACGAATCAGAACAGGAGGGGTCAATAAAAAAGTTTATACGTGATTTTGTGTCTAATCCACAAGACAAAAAAGGCTCGTATGATCCTGGAATACACGGTTTTGTCAAGACCCCAAAATTATCGGAGTACGAAGGAGAAGTTTTTGAACCAGAACAAATAGATTTTAAAAATGTTCGGTTAAGGGCTAATTTGAACGTAGTAAAAAGGGGTGATTTGCTTCCCAAACGGATAAACGAAGGAGACAAAGAAGTTGTTGGCGCGACGATTATTGATGGTAATTTAGGTTATAAAGAATCCGGCGAGGTGTTTGAAGAGGAAGGGATTACAATTATTGATCATCACGATCAATTTGAAAAAAAATATGGTGGCAAAAAATATGATACGGCCACAATAATGATCGCGCGGATTTTACAGGATGAACTCGAAAAGGCAGGATGGAATTCAAAGTCAAAAAAGCTTGATGAGGGTTGGCGCGCGGGCATTAAAAGTTTTATTAAAAAATTTGGCGCATCTGTTGAAAAAGCAGGTGGTGAAAATAATGTTGGTGAGGCGACTGGCGGTGATGTGCGGCGATTGCGGGTCTGTGTTAATCACCTTGATTCAGATTCTATTTTGTCTATTTGGGCATATCGTCAGCCAAACATCGCCTTAAAATATCGTGATATTATAACTAAAATAAGCACGTGCGGAGATTTTTTGCTCGGCAGCGGCATTATGGAACACGGCGTCACTGCTCGCGACTACGAATATATTATTAGAAATTTTATAGAAGAGTGTCAAAATAAAATTAAAGAGCAAAGAAGAAAAAAATTAAGAAAATCAACTGATGATGTTGGTTTGGAAATTCAAGGTTGTTTTTCAGAAGAGGTTGATTTAGAAAAACCAATGGCAGAAGTTGACCGACGGATAAAAGAAGTTGAAGAAAAAGACGAAGAATTAACTCAACTTAAAGCTGGAATGGCGGCAGCTAACGGGTCAGAAAAGCGAGTGTTTGCGGAAAAAATAAAAAACAGAAAGAGTCAGATCGAAGAATTACGTCAATTATCTGAATTAGGAAAGCGGGTTGCAGAGATGGTAAAGCGTAGAGATTCTTTGAAAAAGGATTTAGAACAAAAAGTTGGTAAAGCGCTTTCCCCAGAAGAAAATACCATAATTTTGAATTATTTGTTGGATAAAATTGAGGATGTGATAGTTAATCCATTTAAATATAGAAAATTTTTGGAAGCCGGACGGGTTAAAGAACAAAATACGATAGAAACGGTTGAACATGCCCGCAAGAGTGGTGAAATGAAAATAACGCCGGATAAAAAAAATGGTATTGTGGTAATAGAACCAGGCGCTGGTAAGACAGAACTGCCAGATTACGAGTCAATTGACGGCTTGTATTTCTTTTTGCGCAGACGCGCCGATTTATTTTTGCCGATTGTCGTCAGCCATGAAGAAAATTTTGTTTCAGTGGCTATTAATACTCAAAATGCCAGGGATTTAAACAAGTACGATTTTAATATTTTAGTTGATAGGGTGAAAGCCACGGAACAAGAAAAAATTCAGTTAGAAATTGATAAATTGTCTCCTTTGGCGGGCGTTGATAAAAAAGTTGATAAGCGTCTTGCTGAATTGCAAACAGATTTGGTGAATAATAAGCAAGGAAAACTTTGGCGCAATCGCACGCAAATGATTTTTTGCATGAAAACATATCAAAAATTTGATGATATAATGGAAATGGCGCGCGAGTGGAAAGTAGAATGCGAGAATGAGGAGAAGATGTGGAATGTTTTCTCACAAGTGAAATCCAACGTAAAACGGGTGCAAAGCGCTGGCAAATGGGGCAAGGAGATTGATTCAATCGCGGCTCTTTTAGAAAGAGTTCCGGTCAAAATTGGCGACAAAAAGCCTGGTTTTGACGCTGGCATGGCTTGCGCGCTGGATTTGATTCCCAGACAGGCGCAAGGGCTGTCGGCTATGTTGCACGCTAACTATACTCCGGAGGCAATGAAAAAAGTCCGAAATGAAGTTGGGGGAGATATAGAAAACTTGGATCCTGATTCAGAGACATGCTGGTGGCTGGCCGCCTGCAGTGTGTGTAATGAAGCCGGAGGTGTTGATCAAAAATTATTTTTGGAACAAATAGAAAAATTTAAACAGATAGCCAGCAATCCAGAGGTCAGAAAAAAAGCGGCAACGATTGAATATCGCCACATGGTTGATAAAGTAAGCAAAAAAACCTTCGTTGATCAAGAATCCGGCAAGGAATTTGAAGCGCCTTATGGCGTGGAAGATGGGTGCATTCAGGGCGCATATATTTTGGGGGGCAAATTCGGAGTTTGTGAGATAAATCGTCCGGAAGCTGGTAATAAGTATTATGAATTGGGGACCTTTGAGGATTCATTGGGTTTGGAAGGGTTTGTTTGCGCAACTAAATATTTGCGCGGAGGCGTTGAAAAGGACAGCGGGCCAGCACATGGCAGTAAACAATTCTATCGTTTCGGCAGTTTAGAAGATTTACAAAGGGCGCTGGCAGTTGTGAATAAAAAGCTTAATGAGGCAGAATCAGCAGACAAACAAAGAGAAGAGATGCCGACAGAAATGGAGTATAAAAAAGGTGGGGAAGCACACAGAGACAATGTGCGCGAATTTAACCTTGAGAAGAGTTTGACATTTGCGGCTTACTGGGAAAAGATGGAGAGAATAGAAGATCACGGTCCGAATCATAATGAGGGAGGACCGTCCGCGCACACACAGCTTGTTGAGGGGGCGATTGAAGTTTATATCGGCGGCAAGTTGAGCAAAAAGCTTTCTGATTCTGACGAGAGATTATTGCGCTTGGTAGGTGTCTTGCACGATATTGGCAAGGCCGACACGCAACAATTTGATGTGGTAAGCCCGAATCAGAACAAGCTGGTAGGCGCGACAACGGAGCAGATAAAATCAGCAGAAGCTTTAATTATTAATAAGCTGCAAGAATTGTCTGGTCGCGATTTGTCGGGTGTTTCAAAGAGCGAACTCAGAAAAGTTAAAAGCGAGTATGCTGATCAAATTCAGCAGTGGCTCCGTTCTTTGGCTGAACAGGAAGCGCCACAGAGGCCGCAGGCTATTGTCGCTAATTTTCGCGGGCATGAACAATCCGGCGTGGAAGCTGCTAAGCGCATAGTGCAAGAATCAGGTATTAATCTGACTGGCGGTGAATTGGATGACCTGCTGTTTATTATTCAGAATCATATGACGCTACTTTTGCCCGACAATTTTAATCTCGGCCAGTTTGAAAAATTATTTGCGCGAGCAGACGGTTCAATTGATGAACGCAAGATAGAATTGTTGCGCGCGATGACCTATGCTGATAATGACGCGACATATAACGCGCGGAGTTTAGATTCTTTGGAGTTGTTAAAACGGATTGACGCTCATTTGCAAGCTTTGCGCCAAGAGCATGAATCAAAGAAAAAATAAAAATTTAATGGAATTTTAATTCTTAATTTATATATTATATGACAGAGCGACAAGAACAGGGGGGCAAAATGTCTTTGCTCGACGCAAAGATGCAATTAGGTGAGGGATGGCAAAAATTATTGCCTGATGACCAAATGGAATATTATAGTCGCACAGATCAAATGCATTGCGATAGGACTAAATCTGGCGGTTCAAAATTTTTATCAGAAGAAGATGGAGGTGTTGATAATATTTTTGATGTTTTGAAAAAAGTCGACGACGGGAGAGTTAGACAACGAGCTGATGACCGCGAGGCGCTGAAAGCTGTCGGCGCGCCTGATTCGGCCTTTTTACCTGCCACAAAAGGCCAAGAACATCCGACTGGATTGCCAGAGGCGTTATATTTTAAAGTAGATGGTATTAAAGGTAAATTGGGCATTGTGAAGTTATCGGAACTATCTCCCGAAACAGCGGTGGTTGTAGAAAGAGAAAAGGGTTTGAGTAACCCAGGTGACAAACAATATACGCCATCATCATTTACGACATATTGCGGGAGATTGGAAAATCTGCCGGACACTGATTTTGCCACTGTGATTGTTGGTCGAGGCGCAGAGCCGGGCGCAAAAGATAGTGTTTGGACTATTCATCCGGGCGCGCCAATAAAACCCGCCCTTCGCGACGCGGACTGGTCAAAGGGCTTAAAAAGCCCACAAGAATTGGCAGGTGGACAACCACGACAAGCAATTGTAACAACCGTTGCTAAACTGTTAGAATTTGGTTTGAAACCTGAGGATTATATTAAAGTTGTATCTGGAGATAAAAATCAGAAACTAGAAGGATACGATGTGCGGCAAATATAGATTTTATTTAATTCTTCCAAATAAAAGAGAGTTTGAATGTTAGTATTGCCGCCGGCATCGCGATGTATTGCTTGCGGAGAAAGAAAGTTGGAGATTAAGTCCTGTTTTGGTATAATACACATGGTTATCGACTTTATGAACTTTACGGACTTTATGGACTTTTAACTTTCACTCATATGCATAACTTGCAAACCAAACACACAATAGACATATTTAAACACATGGCCAATGATTTGCCGCCGCTTTTGCCGGACATGATAAAAAAAGAAGTGGCGCACGCTTTGGAGCATTTGGAAAATGACTATACCATTGGAATTGAAAAAGTAGAGGATGTGGTGATTGGGCTTGGCAAAAAAGTGTGGCCGTATTGGAAGGCGTTTGATGAGATGTCGGTGTTTCATCAGGGACAGATGGGCGAGAAGTTTTTGGAAGGCAAGATGTCGCTTGAGTTAAAAAAGAAATACAAACTATTTAAAGAACATGGCGGGGATTATCATGATTTGCGCGCAGGCGGGCCGGCTAGTTTTTTTGAGCCGGAAGAAAGACAACAGCTATCTGGTATTTTGGTTGATGTTGATGGTGAGTTAAAACAATATGTCAGACAAGCAGTATTGAGCGGAGAGAGAAAAAAATATGAGGACTTGATTATTGATTTGCAAACCGTGTTGGATGATATAGAAAAGCGATTGGGTCATTTGCGTACTGTTGCGGAAGATGAAGAAGAGCATCCGCAACTGGCCTCTGAAATCCGCGCGCAGGTGCGGGCATTTGAGTTTGGACTGTGTTTGCTTGGGCCAAGAACGCAAGCGCATGAAGTTGAGAACGCCAAGGAGCATTTTGAGGGGAGGAAGAGGGAGAAGAAAATGATGGGATATTAAGTAGAGACGCAAAATTTTGCGTCTGTACAGGGTTTATAAAGTTATGAATAAAAAAGTTCTATTTATAATAGCCAGTAGTGGTTTTCAAATAATTGAGTATGAAACACCCAAGGCGATTTTGGAAAAGGCGGGGATTGGGGTGGTGACGGTGAGTGATGTTGGTGGCGAAGCAGTGTCGTCAAGTGGGAGGAAGGTGAAGGTGGATTTAACGTGTAGAGACGCATTGCAATGCGTCTCTACGGGTGATTACGACGGGTTGTTTATTGTTGGCGGGCAGGGGGCGTTGGAACATTTGGATAATGAGACGGTGTATGATTTATTGAAAAAATGGCAGACGACCAATAGGCCGTACGGCGCGATTTGCATTTCACCGCGTATTTTAGCTCATGCGGGTGTCTTGCAAGGCAAAAAAGCGACTGGTTGGAATGGAGATGGCGAGTTGCCGGAAATTTTGTCAGCTGGTGGCGCGGAGTTTGTTGGTGAGTCGGTAGTTGTGGACGGAAATGTTGTTACCGGTAATGGGCCCAGCGCGGCGGGTGAGTGGGGCGAAGCGATTGTGGTGGTGTTGAATAAATAACTCGTAAGAATCACAGGTGTTGTTCATGAAGTGGAAAATAGAGGACGTATAGATCCACCAAACTGGTGGATTTTATATTTTAGCCCCGTAGGGGCATTGTGTTCGTTAGGCAGGCAGTTTACTGCCTGCAAAGAAATGTAATATTAAAATAGTCCCGTAGGGACGGCTGAAAATGATTGTGTCAGTCGTCCCTACGGGACTTTGTTAAATGCGGGTTATGTTTACAGGCACTGAAGTGCCTGCCTAACGAACTGCCGTCCCTAACGGGACTGTTGTTTATATATTTGTTGGTTTTATATTTGGAAATTGTCTCACCATCTTCTCAACCCCAGCTTTATTTAACAATCCCTTCTGCGCGCCGATTTGTTGAATGACCGAAGCCGAGTTAGCTGTACCCCACTGCATGGCGGTTGGGATGTCTTTCTTTAAAATTATTGCAGATAAGAAAGCAGAGGCGAACGCGTCGCCGGCGCCGGTTTTGCCGACGGCTTTGACGTCGTAAATCGGCATAAAGTACGCGGATTTGTCATCGCAGGCGTATGAGCCGTTGTAGCTGTCGGTGATGACGATTATTTTAGGTCCGAGTTTTTGTAGTATATTTAATGTATCTTTTATATTTTGTTTTGTGCCGACGATTCGTTCGGCCTCTTCTTTGTTTAAAAATAAAATATCTGTTTTTGGCAGGATTTGTTTGATTTTGTTTAGGCCGTTTTTGATTTGATAAGAGCCGGGATTCATCGCGAGTTTAGTTTGTGGGTGTTTTGTAAGATGTTTAATAAGTTGGTCTTGCAGTTTTTCAAAATTCGCGCCAAGCGAGGTGTAATATATCCAGTCAGTTGTTGGAAGAGTTGGGAGCGAGTAATCGCGTTCAACATGATAAGACAAAATTGTGCGTTCGGCTTTATAATTTAAGACAACTGAGTAGCGGGTCTCTTTGCCTTTTAGAATTTTAACCATGCTGGTGTCCACACCCGTTTTTTTTAATCCCTCTTTTATCACTTTTCCATTAACATCATCACCCAGCTCGCTCACCACAGCTATTTTCAGTCCAAGTTTTTTACAACCAACCGCCACATTGGCCGCGTCCCCGCCGATTGATTGCGTGGCATGGGTGATGGGCACTTTGTCAGCGTAATTGAGACAGAGGCGACAGTGTTCGCGGGATAAATCGCATTGAACTGTCGCGTCGTCTATGATGAGAAAAGTATCCAAAGTTGAGTCGCCGATTGTGATGACTTTAAACATATTATTTTAGGTTCTTATATTTTTTGAGGTCTTCTGGGCTATGTTTGTGGAGGCCAAAATAGATTTCTAAAAATTCAACTAACGAGGCGATACCAATGCCCGCAGTGGCGACCATAAAAATTTTGTTGCCAATAAATAACGCGTAGACAAACAGACAAGCCGAGCCGATAAACATTACTAAGTCCTGTCTGCGCTCAATTTCCAGAAACACAGCATAGGCGAGCAAAATCGCGCCCAGGCCAGCGACGACGGAGACCACAATTTCGCTGATTGTCATTGGGAGATTGGGAAGTAGATTTTGTAGCAACATATTATTTTAGTTTATTAATATATTCAATTGCGGAAAGAGCCGCTATCGTGCCTTGTCCAGACGCGACAGAGATTTGTTTGAACGGCGTGTTTGTTACGTCGCCGGCGGCAAAAACACCAGGCAAGTTTGTCTCGCATCGCATGCTGATTTCAATCGCTCCGGCCTTGTTTGTTTTTATTTTTGGCGCAAAAGCGGAATTTGGCACATTGCCAATGTGCACCATTACGCCTTGGACATCAATTTTTTTATCTTTCTTTTCTTCGGAATCAAAATATATCAGACCTTCCACAAACTCGGAGCCAAGAACCTCTTTTGTCGTCGCGTTGTAAACTGTTTCTATGTTTTCTAGCGAATTAACCTTGTCAATCAAAGTGTTTTCGCCCTTGGGAAAGCCAAAGCTGCTTTCTTTTGTGTTGGGATATTTTGTAAGCAAGTAAACTTTTTTGGAAAATCCAGCCATCATTATCGCGGAGCTTAACGCTGAACTGCCGGCGCCGATTGTGGCAGTATCTTTTCCGCGATAAAGCGGGCCATCGCACACGGTGCAATATGTAATGCCTTTGCCGCGCAGCTTATCCTCGCCAGGAACTTTCAGCGCGCGCGGATGTATTCCGCTCGCGATAACAATTGTTTTTGTCTCATATTTTTTTTCTTTTCCGTCAGCATCTTTCACGTTCACAGTATAATGTTTTTTTTCTTCTGAAAAATTCATCACCTCCATGCCCGTCTCAATTGGCACGCCGTACGATTCAACGTGTTCGCGGAAGTTTTTGACAAGCTCAAAACCGCGGATGCTTTGTATGCCTATCCAGTTTTTTACTTCGCCAGTCATTGCAATTTCTCCGCCGACGTCCTTTGTTACAATTACCGCTTTCATGTTGTGCCGCGCCGCGTAAATCGCCGCTGTCATACCCGCGGCCGATCCACCGATTATTAGAATGTCGTACATATTTGTTATTTTCCCTCTCCTCGTAGGAGAGGGCGAGGGTGAGGTCTGTCTGGCGAACCGGATAACAAGTTTTGGAATCACTTGTCAAAGTTAAGTTTGACCAGACCTCTCCCTATCCCTCCCCTTTTTGTAAGGGGAGAGAAATTAGTTGGTTAATTTTAAAAACTTCTCATAATTTTCTCTCACGCTCGCCTTATCATTAAAAATCCCAGCTCCCATGCACAAGATATTCGCCCCCGCCATTACTACTGACCTCGCGTTGGTCTCGTTGATGCCGCCGTCAATTTCTATATTCACATCCGGATATGCGATGCGCAGATCTTGAATTTTATCAATCACACTGTCTCGCATTTGCTGGCCAGAAGTGCCGGGGTTCACGCCTAACAGCATTACATAATTTATTTTGTCAGCAATCGGCTCCAACACCTCAATTGGCGTATCAGGATTAAGCGCCGCGCCTATTTCCAAGTTTGCTTCCATAACTAACTTATTTACAAGCGTATAAAATTGTTGACTGTTTTCAAATGATTCAAAATGAATTATTACCCGTTGAATATTTTGCACAACGCTCCATCGCGCCAGTTCTTTCTCAACATCTTTCACCATCAAATGCGCCTCGTATCTGGCGCCAGTTTGAATGTCCTTGATAACTTCCGGCTCAGCCCAGTTTTTCCACGCGGTAAATTGTCCATCAGCGACATCAATTTGGATTAAATCACACAACAACTCAGCGTCTCGGAGTTGAGAAATGAATGCTTCCTGAGATTGGACGTTGATAGTGGGGATTATCTGGACCATATATATGATGCGAATCTACGAATGATATGCTAATCTACAAATCTTATTCGCCATATTCGCATTTAATTTGTAGATTCGCATAATTCTTCCAATCTTTTAATTTTTTTATTTCTCCTCGCATACTTCTCTATCCCGCTAAATTCTGTCTGCAACCATTTTTTTACAATCGCCAACGCGTGTTCTTCGGTCAAAACCCGTCCGGCAAGACAAAGGCCGTTTACGTCATTGTGTTTGCGAGACAATTCAGCTGCCTCTAAATTATATGCCAATGCCGCGTACATGCCCTTCACTTTGTTAGCAACAATGCACGCGCCGACCCCGGAACCGCAAATAAAAATCGCTTTGCCTTT
>CAYSQU010000003.1:0-15693 GCA_964433365.1 uncultured Gammaproteobacteria bacterium | reverse complement strand
AGCTAATTGTACCACTATTTTCTATTTATCCACCACACTAATTGTTAAAGAGCCATTTTTATTTGACTTTTCTCTTTATTTGGTGTATTATTTTCTTTGTTGAATGAAGGGCAGTTAGCTCAGTTGGTTAGAGCATCTGCATGACATGCAGAGGGTCAGAGGTTCAAGTCCTCTACTGCCCACATTGCTTGGAAAATTTATAGAATTTAGTATGCGGGCGACTAGCTCAGTTGGTTAGAGCGCGTCACTGATAATGACGAGGTCTCAGGTTCGATCCCTGAGTCGCCCACTAATTTGCTTTTTTGGTAAATTTGTTTTATAATACCTGTGGATAACCATAAATTTTATGGATATAAATAGCGTGGAAAAAAAGGAAACAGTGTCAAAAAAAGAACATGGGGCATTGAGCGCGGCTGGAAATTTTTTTCTTGAGGCCGTTAAAATGCTGATATTGGCCGGCATCACAATTGGCGTTGTCCGTTATTTTTTGTTTAAGCCGTTTTACGTCAAAGGACAATCAATGGAGCCGAATTTTTATGAAAAGGACTATCTGATTATTGACGAATTGACGTATCGTTTTCGCGAACCCGCGCGCGGGGAAGTGGTGGTGTTCAAGGCGCCTGCCGGCAATGATTATTACTTAAAACGGGTGGTGGGTTTGCCCGGCGAATGGGTAAAAGTGGAAAATCAAAAAATCGTCGTTTATAACGGAGACCATCCTCAGGGCGTGATTGTTGAAGAGAATTATTTATTTGAAGACACACCCGGCTCCATATCCATGTCATTGGGACGCGACGAGTACTTTGTTTTGGGCGATAATCGCGACGCCAGCTATGATTCGCGCAGATTTGGCCCTATTAAAGCAAACAGCGTGGTTGGCCGCGCTTGGCTGCGCGGATGGCCAGTCAACAGGATTGATAAATTACAAACGCCAAACTATAAATTTTAAAACATTGATTACACAGATTAATATATATTTCACAGAGTTATGAAAGTAAAAAAAATAAAAAAAGGCAAAATAAACAAGTCGCTTAAACCGCGCAAACAGATTGAAAGCTCTGTTCAGCCGCAGGATAGTCAAGGCGCGGAAGTGAAAGCGGCAAAAGGAAAATTGCCGCAGGTTTTGCGCGGAATGCGCGATATTTTGCCAAGGGAAGAAAAATATTGGAAAGGCATGTACCGCAAGGCCGAAGAGATTGCCGAGTTTTACTGTTATGAATACATTGAGACGCCTAAAATGGAGGACGCGGCGTTGTTTATACGTTCAATCGGCCGCGGCACGGATGTGGTGGAAAAAGAAATGTATGTTTTTGAAGACGCGGAAGGCGGAAAAATTTGCTTGCGTCCCGAAGCAACCGCCTCGGTGGCGCGCGCTTATATAACGCACGGCATGCAAACATATCCACAGCCGGTGAAGCTTTGGTATTACGGTCCAATGTTTCGCCACGACCGGCCGCAGTCCGGGCGTTATCGCGAGTTTCATCAATTTGGATGCGAAAACATGGGCGTGCGAGATCCTGCGATAGACGCGGAATTAATTTCCGCGGCCTACAATTTTTTGCGCGATTTGGGAATTGACGCGATAGCGCACATAAACAGTTTGGGCGCAGTGGAAGACAGGCAGAATTATATTATTGAGCTTTCCGGATATTTGCGCGCTAAACGGGGTTATCTTTGCGAAGATTGCAAAAGACGGATTGCCAAAAATCCTTTGCGCGCGCTGGATTGCAAAAACGAACAATGCCAGCCGATAATAGAAGACGCTCCGCAGATAATTGATTGGCTAAGTTCCGCGTCAAAGAATTATTTTATGAAAGTTCTGGAATATTTGGACGAACTAAAAATTCCATACGCGTTAAAGCACACGCTTGTGCGCGGTTTGGATTATTACACGGAAACAGTGTTTGAGTTGTATGAGGAAAATCCAGTTGACGCGGAAACAAGGCAGGGCGCTTTGGGCGGCGGCGGCAGATATGATTTGTTGATAGCGCAAATGGGCGGTCTGCCGACTCCGGCTTGCGGTTTTTCCATTGGTTTGGAAAGGGTGGCCGCTATTTTGCGCCGCATGGAAGAATCCGCCAAAGTCAAAAATACGGAAGAAAATCGCGTGTTGGACAAGTCGGTGATATTTTTCGCTCAGCTTGGCGAGCAGGCCAGGCAAAAAACATTATGTTTAATAGAGGAATTGCGCCGCGCTGGCATTCGCGTCCGCCACAATCTTGGCAAAAGCGCGTTAAAAGCGCAGCTAGAGTTGGCCAATAAACAACACGCGGCCTATGCGTTGATTTTGGGCCAGAAAGAAGCGCAGGATGGCACGGTAATTATCCGCGACATGGAGTCGGGCATTCAAGAGATAGTTGACCAAAAGAAATTGAAATCCGCTATTGAAAAAAAGATGGAAGTATAGTATAATAAAGCTAAACAAATTTTATTATTAATCACCGCGAGGAGGTGAAAATTGTGTCAGAAATAAAAAGAAGAAGAGGCGAATCATTTGAGTCGTTTATCCGTCGCGTAAAACGGCGATGGGTGCGGTCCGGAAAATTATTGCAAGCCAGAAAAGTGCAATATTTTGAAGGGAAGAAAAGTAAAAATCTGCGAAAAAATAAAAGAGTAGAACTTTTGCAGAAGGTCTCTAAAACAAATTATCTGCGCAAAATCGGGCGTCTTCCCGCGGAGGAAGAGACGACATTTAAGAAATTTTAATTTTGAGTTCCGAGTACCATGCTTTCTTGGATTTCTCAGAATAGAAGTAGGAAAAAAATCGCCGCGATTTTTGTTGGTATATTTTTTGTTGCGGTTTTTTTGTTTTTTATATCGCCAATTGCTTTTGCCCAAGGCGAAAGTTCAAACGCGATAGACCTTGGTCTAACTCAGGCGCAATCCGTTGGCCTTGGCGCAGATGATATAAGATTGATAATCGCTCGCGTAATTCGCGCTGTTTTGGCTTTGTTGGGCGTCATTTCCCTCTCTCTTATATTATATGCCGGTTACACGATAATGACCGCGGCCGGAAACGAAGAAAAGGTGGCGCAGGGCAAGAAGATTTTAATGAATGCCGTGATTGGGTTGGCGATCATATTCTCTTCTTTGGCAATAACGCAGTTTATAATTAACGCTTTAATGAAAGCCACAGGTATCGGGGTGGAGGAAGCCGGCCCGGCAGGGCCAAAAATAGAGTATTTTGCCGGTTCCGGCGCTCTTGGCGATATTATCAAAGACCATTATCCAACGCGCGATCAGACCGGCGTTGCGCGTAACACCAAAATCATCATCACTTTCCGCGAGCCAATGGACCCAATAAGTTTTATTGACGATGTCAATCAGAATGGCATTTACGGAGATTGTCTGATTGAGGAAAAGGACTTTGATTGGGAAAAACACTGCGACCATTTAAAAACAAACCCCGCGAATTTTTCTATTTACTTGGCGGAAGAAAAAGACAAAGAAGGCAATCTGTTAAAGACGCCGATTGGGGCCGCCGCTATGGCGAGTTATGACGCGAAGAACGAGGCGTACACCTTTGTTTTTCGGCCGTTTACCGCGCTTGGCAATGATACGGATAATGTGTGGTACACTGTTCATCTTAATAATGATATAATGAAGAAAAACTGTCCGGATCCGAAAAATTGTCCCAGCGCGTTTGATGATTTGAATTATAAATTTTATGAATGGCAATTTCAAACAGACACGAATTTTGATTATGCTCCGCCGCATGTCGTGAGTGTGTATCCACAGAAAGACGTCATTGCGCCAAGAAATTCAATTGTGCAAATTAATTTTAATGAGCCAATGGATCCAACAGCGGTACAAGGCGTTTTGAAAAACGGTATTAAAGATGACGATTTTATTAATATTATTTTTAATAACACAACAATGGGAGGCGAGTGGAAAGTGACCAATGGCTACAAAACCGTGGAGTTTATTTCTGACCTGCCTTGCGGCGAGAACAGTTGCGGCGAAGAAATGTATTGCCTTTCGGTTGAATGCAAATCAAAGAATTGTGTTGACAATTATGCCACTTTGGTCCGCACGGCGCGGCTGTTGTCTCTTAAGACGTTTGAGGCCGCGCCGTTTACGGGCGTGATGGACGCGTCTGGAAATGCCTTGGATGGCGATAATGATGGTATGCCTGATAGCCAGCCGGTAAAAGACAAAGACGGCAATTTTCAATTGATAGGCGGCGAAGAACACAAGGCCGATAATTATTTGTGGAATTATAAAGTTGAAAATAAGATAGACCGCGTGCCGCCGCATATAGAACAGGTTTTGCCCGGGTTAGACGCCGGCGCGGTTGGTAAAAATGAAGACGTAAAAATATATTTTAGCAAGATGATGTGGATGTCAACTTTGGATGATATTGGCTTGACAGAATATCCCGCGGCTAAAATAAATAACAAAGAAGTGTCTTTTTATCACCGTATTTTTTCAGAAATTGTTGACAATGCCGACAAGACAGCCAGTTCCACGTTAAGTCATATTGAACATCGCGAGTTTGGCCCCAATGGCATTGATTATTACTATTTACCGATTATTCCGCACACGGTTAAAAGCGTGAATCAGAACTGTTTGTATCCCGGATTTGGGCCGCACGGTCTTGGAGGAATTGGATCTTCCCCAACTTGTTCTGTGTCTTATAATGAGGATGGGGTATCGTATAAATCCAAAAATTGCGTTCCTGTTATCGCGTCAAATCCAGAAAAAGACACTGGGTGCGCGCAGACAATTGAAACAGACGTTGGCAACGAATTGATACAGACAAACTCCAGCACTTCAACTTGTTTAGAATATTTAAAAAGCGTGAGTCCGGAGTTTACGCCAGTGAAGCCAGAAAACAAGTGATCAGTGATCACTGATCACAGATCATCAATCGGTAATATATATGATCAGGTTTTGTAAAAAATATAGATTGGTTGCATTTATTGCCTTGCTTTTAATTCTCGGCAGTTTGTTGTTAGGGGCTGGTTTGGCGCTGGCTCAGCAGGACGAGAGTTCAAACGCGATTGATTTGGGTATTACTTACAGTCAGCAAACAGGGTTGGGGACAGGCGACATTCGTCTAATAATCGCGCGCGTAATTCGCGCGGCTTTGGGTTTGCTTGGAATTATTGTACTCGCGATTATGCTATATGGCGGCTATGTTTATATGACCGCGGCTGGCAATGAAGAAAAAGTGGCGCAAGCAAAAAAGATATTGGTAAATGGCACGATTGGTTTAATGATTATCCTCGCTTCTTTGTCAATTACGCAGTTTATACTAAGCAAATTACAAGAAGCCACATTGGGCGGTGTCTCTGAAAATTGTCAAAAAGAAGAGTACGCTCAGACGCATTTGCAGGAGTGCTTTCCAAAGAACTGGAAAGATATTTGCAAAGAGGACCCGATGTTGTGTTGTGTGGCCAAACTGAATGAAGATGGCGTGTTTTTCGCGAAAAGCATTACGGCTGTTTCCGAAGACACGCGTATGAATAATGTCGCGGGCCGTTCAATTTTAAGCCAGCCAATAAATTCTTTATTTACGTCCGGTCATGTTTTGAGAGTAAAACAGGGCGATAAAGACATTTCTAACCAATTTGATTTTACTTTTATTTCCAATGCCAAAGACGAGCACATTGGAGTTGAGGCCGCGTATAAAATAGGACAGGGACTATGTTCTGATGGCAAGACGGCCTGTTTAGAAAATGGTAAATATACTTTGGAAGTAAATAAGAATTTGATTAGCCAGTCAGGCAAAAAGATAATGGAAGTGACGGACAAGCAGTGCTCGTTTCCGTTGTCCGCGGATTTTACCATCGCGCATAAAAATAAATTGGTTTTAAGTTTTGACGGCAAAGATGACTACGCGGATATAGGCGGCAATCCTTTATCAGATGGGAGTTTTACCGCGGAGGCGTGGATTTTTCCAGTGGAAAAAAGAACGCAGTCCGTTGTCGGCATCAATTCGAGCCGGTTTTATTTGCGTTTAAGAGATGACAATCAGGTGCATTTTCGTTTGGGCGACATGTCGGAAAAAAATCCTGATGGCACAGCGAAATGGAATAAATGCGATATTTTAACAAATCCTGAAGCGGTTAATTTGAATCAATGGAATCATATAGTGGCGAGTTTTGACAACAGTGTGAAAGAGGGTGTTATTTACGTAAACGGCAAAAAAGCGAGCGTAGTTCAGACGGCCAAAGGCGCGGGTTGCGGAAAAATCAGCGGCGGCCCGCCATTAAGAATCGGTGTATTGTATGATTCTGGCGGGTTTATAAATTTTTTTGCCGGAAGCATGAGTTCGGTTTGCGTGTATAACGGAGTGTTGCCGCCGGAAGACGCGGCTTTGCATTTCGCGGATGGTCCCGGCTCTTGCGGAGAACCCGGCAAGAATGGCCTTGTGGCCGGCTGGCAAATGGACGATGCGCGGCCGGATAAAGTAGTTGATTATACCGGAGGCGGGCATGATGGCGTTTTGTTTGGCAATCCAACATGGCAGTTATCGCCTTATATTTTTCCTATTGGCAAAAAAGTGAAGGACATAGCGCCGCCTTTCGCTGATAAAATAAAAGTGAAAGGCAATACGGCTGATGAGGAAGATGTCTACTTCGCGGGCGGAGTTTTTAACGTGACAACAAAGCTTACGGACAACAGCGGCATTGGTTTTGACTCTGTGAAAATTGGACGCGAGACCAAGACCAAAGGAAAAGAGGGTATTGCCGACGTTTTCAACGGCCCGGCTGTAAAACGTAAAGGCGGCTCCGATGCTCTGCCGGATAATCCATATAATTTGTCTTATTTGCTGGCTGTCGGAGAGGACTTGAAGGAAATTGCCAAGTACACAGTGGACGTTAAAACGTATGATATTGACCAAAATTTTACGACAGTGTCCGCGAGTTTTATTGTTCAGCCCAAAGAATGCAAAGATGATCCTTTGGCCGAAGGTTGCGGAGGCCCTCCAGGTAATGATTGTACGGCCGATTGGCAATGTGATTCCGGCAAATGCGTGGAAGGCAAGTGCATTGCTCAGCCAAAAATCACAAGCATAAATCCAATGAAAGGCGCGGAGGGAAATTATGTCACAATCGTCGGCAAGTACTTTGGCAGTAAAATGGGGACTGTGAAGTTTGGTTATGATAGTGATAAAAATGGTGATATAACCGAAAGCGATAAGTGGGCGGACGCGAAGATAGTTGAGTGCGGGACAGCAGAGTGCGGGACAAAGATTTCTTGGTATGACACATGGATAATCGTGGAAGTGCCGCCTGATGTTGGGATTCCACCGAGTTTTGATTTGCCGCTTAATTCAACAAGCAGTATAAAAATAGAGCGCAATGACTCCACAAAAGATAATCCGCTATTGGATTATTCAAATGATGGTTTTGGGCCAAAGCTTGGTTTGTTTATAAAAGACAATGTAAAACGTCCAGGACTTTGCAGTGTGACTGTGGCAGAAGGCGATCAAAAGTGCGCCACAAAGGCCATGCCAAAAACAAAAGTGAACGCGATTGGTTCCTGGTTTGGCAAAAGCGGCTATATATTTTTTGGCGGCGTGTTAGATTCCAAAGGGCTTTTAACAGGCGGCGTGCAGGCGCAATATACTTCTTGGACGGACAAGTTGATAGAATCGCAAGTGCCAACTAATATGAATGTTGGCAAAGTGTCGGTTTATGTTACAAGCACGGAAAGCGGAGAACCAAGCAATGGCGTGCCATTTACAATAATGGACGCGAAGGACATGGCGCAAAGCATCCCTGTCATAGACCAGATAGACCCGCCAAGCACGACGCCAAAAAGTTGGATTACGATTTATGGCCATGGTTTTGGCTTTACGCAGGGCGCGATTTATTTGGCTGATTCAGCTGAGAACGTCAAAAATTGCGCGCGCGCGGACGGCGAAGAAGACGGTTGCGTGTCTTTGGACTTGGTCTTACCTGAAAAATGCGGCAACACATGGAGCGACACGCAAGTTATTGCCGCTGTGCCTGAAAATGCCGTTATAAAAAAATATTTTTTGGTCTTAAAAAACGCGAATGGTTTTTATACCGACGGCGAAGATAATTTAGAAGTAAAAAGCGGACCGCCCTTGCCCGGCATCTGCAAGTTAGAGCGGGATTTTGGTCCGGCGCCGCTTTCCGAAGGCGCGTATTTAAGTTTGTACGGAGTTAATTTTTCCAATAAAATACAGGAAAATACCATTTATTTTTGGCAAAACAAGGCGGACGCGAATAATGTTAAGACATGGTTGCGGTCGGAAAACGATTTAAACAAAGTTGACGCAGAGTTCGGCATTGTAAATTCTGAACAGATTGAAATCACGATTCCAATTGACGTTTATGGTTTAAGCATGCAGACAGGTCCGATAAAGACGGGAGTTAAGCCGGGAAAAAACAGCGAGGCGTTAAGCAACAGCGTAAAATACACAGTGACTGATTGCCGCAAGGACGACGAGAAACTCGCGGAAAAATTAAAAAACCAGGGTTTGCAGTGTTGCGCCAATGACGGGGGGGCGGAAGCAGGACAATGGAAATCAAGCTTAACGCCATGCGCCGGAGTACCGCGCGAGGCAGGATATGTTTGGCGCTTTACAACGGGCAAAATACATCAATTGCTAAAAGTAGTAGAACAGTGTAATGAGATTGATTGGGATTCAGGCAAAGCCATTGATTATCCTTCGCCAGTGCCGTCGGTTTTGTGGACAAAAGGCAAAGAAGCGTGTTTGAACGCCTCGGTTGCCGTGCGTTTTACTGTGCCGATGGATAATGATACTTTGCTGGCAAAGGATAAAGACGGCAAATTCGCGAATGTAAAAATGTTTAAGTGTTTGGGCAAAGACGAACCGGATTGCGGTGAAAAAACAGAAGTCGCGATGAATGGAAATGATATGGCGGTTTTGGGTCTGAAAATTTTGGAAATACGCAAAGGGTCGTTAAATAATCCGTTGGAGTCAAAGACATGGTATCATATTGAATTGTCGGATAAAATTATTTCCGATGATTGCGGGGAGACGGGTCTTGCAACGTGTTATCAGGATAATTTGCAAAAGACCAAGCCCTGCGGCGAAGGCACCGCGTATTGTTTTGATTTTAAAACCGGCGATGAAATGTGCACTCTGAAAAACGCGAGCATCACGCCACAAGAGTACACAGTTCACTTGCTTGGTGAAGTGCTTAATCTGGCTTATCCGTTTGACAGCAAACCATCCCACCCATATTACTATTTTGTCTGGGGGCGGGGCAGTCAGGAATGTGTGGTTTTAAATGTTGACGGCATGGGTTGGAAGTGGGGGCCAAGCAAGTCAGTTGATAACAACGCAAAGGCCTCGTCCGCGGGCGCGCCAACAAAGTCCGGAGAAAAGCCAGAGTATATTGATAGCAGAGCCACTGTGGAGGCGCATGAAAACGCTCCAGAAGGCGCGGAAATAAAGACGCATATTGATGAGGTGGAAATCAAAGAAACCGTTGATATTTTGAAAGAATTAAATGGCGGCAAGCCATTGTCAGTGAACAGCGCGGAGGAAGTAAAGATAGCGGACAACCTGAAAGGCGGAAATTTTGTTTCTTCAGACCAGTATGAATTGAATTTAAGCTTTGAATTGGCCGACATACCCACAACCACCGCGGGGTTTGCCGATGATGAAGATGAACACGGACTCCATTGGTTTAAGCGACGTTATATTTTTGAGAAAAAAGGAGTGGCGTCGGCGTGGGTGACGGAAAAAATTTATTTAGATGGCGCGCAAAGCCGCTCCTTTACTTTTAGAGATGAATTGGGGAAAATAGATAAATTTAACAGCGGAGTTTTTGTGACTCACGCAGTTGATAAAAAAGACGTTGCTTTGGATATTTGGAATAAATTCGTCTACAGCGCAATTAAAAGAGATGGTAAATTAGTTTTACTGTGGAATGGAGAAAAAGTGGATGAAAAAGACGTTGTCGCTTACAAAGAGGCGGATTTGTCCGCCAAGACGGTAATTGGTTCGCAAGAGGATAAAATCGCGAATAGTTTGCTTTACGGCCAAATTACAGGTTTTTCAACAGAAAAAAATGTTGGAAAAGCTGATGGCATTACCGCTTTCAGCACGTTGTATATTAATTTATTCCCGCCAAAAATAGTAAAATGGTGGCCGAATTGTTTAGAGGCGTGCATAAATACAAATATTGGTTTTCAATTTAACATGCCAATGATGCAGGAAACGTTCACTTCGGATAATTTTATATTAAACCAATGCGCGGATGAATTGTGTTATGAAGAAAAATTGGGGCTCAGCATTGTGTTGAATCCAATAAACAGCGCTGACACGTCTGTGGCAAGATTTAGCCTTAGCCCTGGAGAAAATTTACTTCCGTCAACATGGTACAGAGTAAGAGTGACGACAGATGTGGCGTCAATCGGCAAATTTGATCCGTCTACGCCAGGCAAAAAGATGAAAGAAGAATTTATTGGCAAGTTTAGAACCAAAGACGATAAGTCGCCATGCAAAATTTCATCAATTGGCGTGTCTCCAGCTGACTTTTTGGCCACTTCTGTTGGACAAAAAACCAAATACGCGGCTGTGCCAAAAAGTTCGCCTGACGCGTGCAGCGCGGATGGACAGGAACTGAATCCATGGGTGTTTGGCTGGCAATGGAATTCCACAAAAGAAGAGGTGGCAGACATAACGCATTTTGTTTCATCACCAAGCTCTACTCCGGGATGCAATAAAAATTGTCTTTTGGTTGGCAGTGACATTGGCAAGGCCGCGCCACCCGCGGCAATTTGCGGCAACGGAATCAAAGAGCCGGGCGAGGATTGCGAAATAGAACTCTTGGAAGGAAAGTTTATTGACAGCAAAGGAAAAGAGGTTGATGAAAAACCGGGTGTTACCTGTTCGTTTAATTGTCTGCGTCCAGGCAATCCGAAGTTTTCCACCTCTACGGATCTGGGTTATTGCGGTAACAAAATAACAGAGCCGGAAGCAGGCGAAGAGTGCGACGTGGAAGACGAGAAAACAGGAAGTTATTGCGGCCAAAATTGCCTTTGGGCCGGCTCGTCAAAAGAGAAAGACCCGAATGATTCAAACGCCCCAATTTGCGGAACAGGATTGGTAACACCAGGAGAAGATTGCGATATTGGAATTTCCAATGTCGGTTGCTCCAACAAATGCTTAAATATTGGCTCGTCGCTGGCGCAATTATGGTGCGATGAGTATCCGAAAGAGGCCGAAAAAACACCGGCATGCAAGACAGCGATTAGCGTTTGTGGCAATAAAATAGTGGAACAGGGGGAACAGTGCGCAACGTCGTCTGTCGCGAAGATTAATTTTTTAATTGTTAAACAGGATAATAATAATAAAAGCATTATAACGGCAAACCCAGACAAATATTGCGGCAATAATTGCCGTTTGCAAAATATCTGCGATTTGAAAGACCAAATCAAGAATGTTAATGTCGGTGGTTTGTGGTGCAAGGCGGGAGATGTTGGTTGCGCCGATGATTGCACCCTGCTTGGTTCGTCTGTTATTTATGGTTCTTTGTGCGGTGATAGTGTTGTTGGACCTGGCGAATATAAAGGTTGCGAGGTTGATGGAGCGATTGCTTGGCCTTATGAAAATCCAGTTCAGGCCGTAACGGCAATCGGCAAGGGAGCTGTGTCCGACGATAAAAAAACGCAAGCAACCGATATTTTAGCCGTCGCTATGGCTTATTGGAAGGGCGGTAACAATTGGGAAAATTTTGACGCGCAGGCCAAAAAAACAGGCATTGGCAAATATGGATTAAAATGCGGAAACACGGAAAATTCCAAGCCAGATGACTTGGGAAATAATGTGTTTAAATATAACGATTGTCATTTGGAAAATGGCGAATCCAACACCAAAAAAGGCGTAGCCAATAATTCCTGTTGTTATGATAGGGCGTACAGAACAGGTGAGTATCCGGAAAATGGCGCTGAAAACGTCTGCCGCAACACGTTTATTTCAGTTGATTTTATCAACCGTTTTATTGATGAAAAAAGTTTGCCAGGCAACTTGACTGTGGCAGTGGGATACGGAAAAGAGCCGAATTTTGGTTGTCACGACATTGGACAAGACGATTATAGCGAATACATTTACCAGTTAGTTTTGAATGATTCAAGCCAAGAAAATAAAAAAGGCGGTTTTTGGCATAATGTGTGGAGCAAAATTAAAGGCGTGTTTGTTCGTTTGTTTGGAGGAGACGCGTTAGCTGACAATTTTAATCCAGAAAATATGATTTGGTGCGCCGGGGCAGTAAAAGCCGCGCCCGTGATACATCATGCGTGGGCCAAGGATTTATCGTCTGTCACGACAACAGTCGCGTTGTATATTGACTCGCTTTTGCCGGAAAGCGCGACTGTAGCCGTATTTTTGCGCGGTGGAGTTGATGGTATCAAAGATACTAATGGCATTGGCATCCGCAGTCCAGATTTAAATAATCCGCTTTTGAATGACGTGTGGTTTTTTGACACAGGTAAAGAAATCTGCAAATTAAATAATATTACAGTCAACCCGGACAGCCATTTATTTGATAAACCGTTCGCCACCAGCACTTTTCAGGCAGTTACGCACACGACAAATGATCAGCAGATTGCGCCAATAAAAGGCCAGTATTATTGGCTATGGGATTGGCAGCCGCAAGAAAATCCGATTTTTGAAATACCAGCAAAGGGTTCTTCCAGTTCTACCGACAATATAATTATCGCGGCGCGTAATCTGGAAGGCGTGTCCATCGCGGTGGCAAACGCGAAAGTGACAGAGGACGTTGACCAAGAACAAGAAAAAAATCAAGTTGGCTGGATATTTACCGGTATGACAGCTCTAGAAGCGATGTTTTGTGAAAATCCATGGCCGCCAAGGCAATATTTTCCGTTTGAAGAAGGCATAAGTTTTGGCAAAACAAATAATGTCAGCGGATTTGATTCAAGCGCCACACCTCTGTTTTTTAATGGTTCTGCTTTGCCAAAAGTCGGCGGCGAGTATCTGAATTTTCGGCTGAGTTATTGCGCGGACAATAATCTGCCGTATCTTAAGCCATTCTTGTTTTTGAAAGAAATTGAAGAACAGGGGGCTGGGTTTAAGTCCTGCGCTGTAAGCAAAAAAGAGTGCGTTAGCGATGCTGACTGCAACGCCGAGTTGTATAATCTGCCCGGCGTCGGCGAGACAAATGTTCCCGAAGGAAATGGTGTTTGCGGCAATACGCCACATCCATTCGACGGTCAGCCAAAGTTATGCGTTAAAGACAACGACTGCAAAGAAAAAGAAAGCGTGAAAGTCAAAAGCACCATTCTTCCTTCAGTTGATTTTAATTATTACAACAAGATAGAGCGCGTAGTCGGTGACAAGAAATTTATTTTCGCCATTACGGATTCCAAATCTCAGCCCGGGAAAAACGGATTGGCGGTTTTTGATGTTGCTAAAGAAACAATAGTATTTTGGAAACAAATGGACGTGGTAAAGGACGCGTTTGTTTCTGATAAAAATTTGTTTATTATAAACATAGACGCTGGACAAAACGAGCTTTTGATTTTTGACGTTTCCGATATCATTCAAAATTTTAAATTAACTTCAATCGGCGAATATTCTGATTTTGGCAATATGACGCCGGAATTTGTGCGCGTTGTCGGCGATACGGCCTATGTCGCGGGTACTATCAAAGAGATTGAAGACGGCACGTATGGTTTGACAGCGGTTTCTGTGGCAGAACCGGCTAATCCAAAGTTTTTGCGAAAATACACGTCTTCTGGAAAGCCCGCGGATTTAGAGGTAAAAGACGGCTTTATTTATGTGTTGAGCGATAACAAAAAGAGTGTTGACGTATTCAATCTTTCCAAACAAAAATTAATACCGGTTAAATTGAGTTTCAAGGGGACTGATTTGGTCAATGGATTGCAGCTTACCGGCATAGATGTGGCGGAAGACAAAATTTATATAACGGCAAAACACGAAATCGCCGGTCGGCTTTATGTTTTCAAAAATCAAAATTTGGATATCAAAGGCGATTTGGAAGCGGCTTTTTCCGTGTCGCATACCCTTTTGGCGCCCGGCTTGCCATACGACGTGAAAGCGGCCGACGGAATGGCTTATGTCATAGTCGGTTCCAATAACATAGGTTTGGGCGGATTGATGTCTTTTAACACGGCTGGCGATAAAATATTTGCCGCTGGCAATTATGTCCCGACAGCGCCAGCAATAATTTCCGACGCGGTGATTGACGGCGCCATCGCGATTTTGGGCGATTCCGCCTCTGGCACGATTGCTATTTTGGATATTTCGTTAATGCAGAAAAATTTGCTTTGCAATAAGGACTTGTCGCAGTATAAAAACGTTTGCAAGACGCAGGAATGGGCAAAGCCGCTTGTTTCCAAAACACTAAGCGAGGAAACACTGAAACGGTTTATATTTTTGAACGATGACAATGATGACATTATTGGCGTGCAGATATTTGTTAATACCGCGACCACGACTCATCCATTTTGGCCAAACCGTTTGACAGCGGCTCAGTGGGCGGCTGAAAAGGGGATGACAGGGTTTAAGTCAGCGCAAATCGGTGGCTATGATGCCATTACCGACGGCAGTAATTATTACATCAACGCCCTGAATGAGGCATCGGATAAAAAAATATACAACAATATCTATCAGTTTAGTATCAACAAAGACGCGCAACAGTCAACTCGTCAGGTTTTTGATAAGTTGGTGAAATCATTAAAATTCAACATAAACATCAGCGATTTTGGCTATTGTCTGCTGAAAAACGCGAACAAACAGGACTCAATAAGCGGCGTTAAATGCGCGAATGATTTTGACTGCCGCGACTCTGTCGGCGTAGAAAAATCCGGGACAAACGGCGAATGTTCCAATAAAAAGACGGAATTATTCCGCGATTGGGCGCGTTTGCCGGCTTACAGCGCGATGCAGAATAATTTCAAAAATTATTTTGATAAAAATGGAAAATATCCGGACTTGAAATCAGGCACGTATATTCCCGGCTATACTGTATCTATGTGGAATTCGTGGGGTACTCTTGCCAATATGGTAGATGGTCTTCCGACTGACAAAATAAATAAGTGGGTTGGTTGTCCTGACGCAAAAGCAGACCCGCAGACATGCTGGAACGCTGCCAGTTCCACGTTTTCTTGCCCGCAATTTGCCAACGTGTATGAATATGAGTTTGTCAGCACAACAAAAACATATCGGTTTCACGGGCCATTGGAGTACTTCGCGCTTGGTAGCCCCGTAGCCAAGGATTTTATTGACGACAAATTTTTCACCACCGAGCGCGGTTGTACGCCAAACTTTGTTTACAGCCCGTTTGGCGAGAAATGCGGGGATAGCGTGGTGAATACTGGCGAGGAGTGCGACCCGCCGGGAAAGACAGTAACAAGCGCGACAGACAGCTATGGAAATTTTTGCGGTTTAAATTTCCAAGCGACTAAGACATGCAACGATTCCTGCAAGTGGGAGTATTCCGACTGTAAATCAACAGCGGTCTGCGGAAACGGCAAGATAGAAGGAGCAGAAGTGTGCGATGATGGGACTTTGAATGGGACTTACGGACATTGCGCTGGCAAAAATAGTTTTGAAAATAAACCAGAATTTGCCTGCCTGTTGCCACACCCGAAGTATTGCGGAAATAAAGCTTTAGATTTAGATAAAAATAACAAGCCATTGGAAAAATGCGATGCATCTGTGCTTAATGGCGGATGGTCTGCTTATGCTCTCAA
>CAYSQU010000002.1:0-19045 GCA_964433365.1 uncultured Gammaproteobacteria bacterium | reverse complement strand
CCCGTCGGCGACTTCCACTCGTTCGCCGTGTATTGGGCGACCAATTTACCTGTTTTGTCTGTAACAACAACCCGTTTGTTGGCCGGCTCAAGGATGTAAATATTGTTGACGTTGCTGTATGTCCAAACCATTGTTGGCTTATCTAATCGCGGGTCAACGCCGGAGAGGCCGAAGTCCTGCTTTAGCCCGCATGTGAGTTTAATCAGCTCGCCATTTTGTTTTAACACGAACATGTCTCCGTCAACAGCTATTGAAACAGCGTCTTTGACATCAGTCGCGTCTTTCAGCCATGTCGCGCCTTTGTCAAATCCGGTTTGCGTCAGAACGTGTTTGTAGATTTGGTTGTTGACGGTGTCAACCGTGTATAATTTGCGGTTGTACACGCATATTGATGAAAGTTTTGAGTTTTCATTTGGATACGCGATGTCTTTTTTCGTTAAAATTGATGTGTTTTTGTCATATGACGCGATCGCGTTGTCTCCTGTAAGAAAAGTTATAAAGTCATTTTCTTTTGGCGTTGACGCGTCTGATAGTTTAGAAAAACCTGTGTGGTCTTTCAATTCCACTGTCTTTGCTTGCGCGTCAATTTTGTATAAAAAATTATCATCAATTCCATAAGCGATAATGGTCTTATCAATTTGCGCCAGGCCCATTGTTTGCGCTTTGGGATTTTTCTGCGTCAAATCAACCACCATTTCCGGGCTTACTATCACAAGTTTGCGCAATTTTGACAATGCCTCTTCCACGCTTTTTGTCAGTTCTGTTTTTTTGTCTTTTCGTGTTTTTCCGCTTTCTGACAAACCGTCCAGCCAGGTTTTAGCTTCTTGCAAAAGTGTAAGCGCGCGATTGTCGTCGCCGTAAATTATACTTGCTTCTGCCGCGGCCTTTTTGTCAATAATCGCTTGTACCGCATTGTCGTATGCCGCGTTTTTTGTCGCGTATGCGGCTTTGATTTTGAATGTCGCTATGCTTCCAAGAAACACTAAAGCCAGCAGGACAGTAAGGACAAATAATATTTTGCTTAACATTGGCATGTCGGAAAATTTTTCTTTTTTAACATACCAAGAATGCCGCCAGACGCGCAGGACGTCTTGTCGTTTTCCGTCTTTGTTGGTGATTAACAGGACAAGCGCGATAGTGAATTTGCCGGTGAAACTCGCCGTTCCTTTAAGTAATCGCCACAAAGCGTTTAGACACCAGACAAGTCCGCGGCCGAAAGTTATCAATATAACGCTCGCGATTGGCTCTTTTCCATCTTCTCTTGGCCGAAAATTGGTTTCAATGTGCCCCTTTTGGTTTTTTGTCATTTCTTTCTTTCTCTTTTCTTGCGTGTTTTCCAGCGCTTTCTTTTTTGATTTTTCGGCTTGAATCGCGTGCCAGGCCTGCCATTTTTTGCCAAAGTTGGACATAACAGACGACCTCATGATTTCTTCCGTAGTTTTTTCTTGGCTGGCAAGTTTTTGCAAAGACGCGGCTGAGCCATCATCGCTCTGGATTGGCCTTTTGCCTGTCTTCGGCATGTCAGCTGAAGTGGGGAAGTGAAACATAACCCCGCCAAACGATAGTTCGCTTCCCAGATCGTCCAAGACCTTTTGTATGTGCGTCGCGCTTTGCCGCGTGTTGCGGGTGAGTAAAATTTTTGCCACGCGGTCAAAAGTAAAATAATCAATCACGTGCGGGGTGGCAATGTAAAAATAGTCCCCGATGTTCAGTTGGCCTTGCATTACAGATGGGAACAGTTGAGTTGATGTTGGATCGCTTTCTCCGCCGGTAACCTCCATTTGTTCCAGACCATCTTTGCCTTGATAAAACAACACGGCGTGCGGATGTCCATGTTGCGCGAAATACAGCTCTTTGCCACGCAATACGCCGACTAAACAATTTGTTATGGCATCTTTGTATTGCAAAATATGATGTCCCCGGCGGTTTAAATATTCCAAAGTTATTTCAAAAGCGTTTTTTCCCGGCTGGTCATCGGTTTCATAATATCCGAATTCCATGTCATCAATCATCTGTTGCAAGTGTTCAATCTGTTCCAACGGGCCATTGTTGATTTCAGCGACAGCAAAAAAATACCCTTTGGCGCGTTCTTCCGGCGTGCCGGGTTCAGTGATGTGCAACAGGACGTGTGAGCGTTCCTGATTTGAGCCCTCCACGAAAAATTCGTGAATCTCCAAAATCTCAGCCATACTTTGACTTTTTTATCTATAATCATTATACTATATCTGCAAAAACTCAACAAGTCATTTTTATGTTAAAACAACTTTTTGGTTCAAAGACCAGATACAAGATTTTACGCACTTTGTTCCGCGAGTCGGACAAACCGCTCTTTGTGCGCGAGCTGGCGCGGGCCATAGACACGCAAGTCAATGCCGTGCGCAGGGAAATAGAGCTTTTGCGCGATTTGGGATTGATAGTGGAGGAGATAGACAAAAAGCCCAAGGCCAGCGCCGCGGAATATGGCTCGTCTTTGCGCAAGTATTATCGCCTGAATAAGGAGTCGGTTTTGTTTGAACCAATGGAAAATCTTCTTAGCAAAATTCAAGTTGTCGGCGAGGACGCGTTAGTGCGTGATATTCAGGCGCATGGCGGAAAAATTAAACTTTTGTTACTAACCGGACGCTTTACCAATGACTCCCGAGCTCCAAGCGATTTGCTTATAGTTGGCGCGTTGAAAGAGCGCTCTGTCGCCAAACTGATTGCTGATTATGAGAAAGAGCTTGGCTTCACAATTCGCTACACTCTAATGGCCGAACCGGAATTCAAAGACCGCCGCCACATGATGGACAAGTTCCTCTTCGCGCTCTTTGAGGCGGAGAATGTGAAGGTGGTGAACGAACTGGGTGTTTGATTTTCCCTCGCCTCCGCAGAGGAGAGGGCGAGGGAGAGGTCTGGTCAAGTGAGAGATTGAAAAGAAATTTAACAGAAATTATTATGTATCTTTTAATCAACACCTCAGAAAAAGACGAAATTGATATCGCTTTGTTTGATGACAAAACAATTGAACACAAATTTTACTCGGGCAGAAATAGGGAGCTTTTGAGTTGTATACAAAATGTATTCAAAATTAAAAATTCAAAATTAAAAATTAAAAATTTGTCTGGCATCATGGTTGTTGTGGGCGCTGGCAGTTTCACCTCCACCCGCGTGGCGTGCGTTGTCGCGAATACGTTCGGATATGTACTCCAAATTCCTCTTCTCGCGATTTCCAAGGAGCAGGCCAAAGACCCGCAAAAGTTAATCTCAAAATTGCTCAAACAGCCAAAGGGGCAATATATTTCGGCGACGTATAGCGGGGAGGCGAATGTTGGAAAAGTGGGATTGTGAGGAAGTTATCCACTTGACAAATATATTCATTTCTAATATAATAGAAACGAAGCATATTTTTAGTATTAAAAAACGAAACTATGTCCAAAAAGGAAGCAATTTGGCGGTTTTTGCTTAATGAAGCGCTGTCAAAACAAAATTATAAATTTACACAAAAAGACATTGCGGAAAAGTTTGGTTTTTCTTTGAGCACAATAAATAATGCCTTGCGCGTGCCGCGCGAAATCGGCGCTGTCAAAGTCGGCGGCCGCTATTTTACTATTGAAGACAAAGAAAAATTTCTTAATCTATGGGCCACCGCGCGCTCCATTCAAAAAGATATTATCTATGCCACCCATGTTGACGCGCCGGTCAAAACAATAGAAGGACAAATGCCGGCTGGCGCTGTTTTTACCGCTTACAGCGGTTTCAGCCAACTATATCAGCAATCGCCGGCTGATTTTGATAAGGTTTATGTATACGCGGACACGAGTGTTTTGGAAGAATTAAAAAACAGGTTTCCGCCCGGCAAGGGTTACGCGAATCTCATTGTTCTCAAAACAGACGTTTGGTTAAACGCGTTATGCGAGAATGGCATAGCCGCGCCAGCCCAGCTATATGCTGATTTGTGGAATTTGAGCGATTGGTACGCGAAAGAATTTTTGAAGCCACTGTCGCGCGAGCTTGGAATCTCATAATTTTTACGTCTATGCAGTTTTATCACGACATTATCACAGACAAAAGCTTTAAGCTTTTGCGGGAATTGAAAAGTAAATTCAATTTTACCCTTATTGGCGGGTGGGCTGTTTTTTTATACACTCAGGCCATGAAGTCCAAAGACATTGACTTGATTGTGGATTACGGCGAGTTAGGCAAACTTAAAGAGCAATACTTGGTCAACAAAAATGAACGGCTCAAAAAATATGAAATTAAATCCGGCGAAGTTGATGTTGATATTTACGCGCCGCACTATTCTAATCTCGGCATTCCAACTGAACGGATAATTGAATCGTCTGTATCTCGCGGCGGTTTCAATGTGCCGCAGCTGGAAGCTTTGTTTTTGCTTAAACTTTACGCTTATTCCGCGCGCTGCGGAAGTGTAAAAGGCAAAAAAGATGAGATGGATATTTTTTCTCTCGCGTTTTTACCGGAGTTTGATTGGAACAAATACACGCAATTAGTCAAAGAGTTTTCTTTTTCCGCGCATCATAATTTATTTTTATCATTATTATCCAACGCTCGGCGCATTCCGGAACTGTCTGTGAATGAACAACGAATGTCTAAATTGCGGCGGAGGATTTTGGAGAAGTTATAAAAAGTCAAGATCGCGACACAGGTTTTGAAGGATGGTGACATCGTTGAAGTAGACGCGGAAAAGGGGATTGTAAGGAAGTTATCCACTTGACAGATTTGCAGATTTGTACTATAATAAATACAGAAATATGCTTTTTTGTATTTAATTTTATACACATATATATGAAAAAACGATTGCTATTTTACGAAATTTTGCGTTATTTAAGCCATAAAAACGCTTTGGTAATAACTGGCATGAGGCAGGTTGGCAAGACCACGCTTATGCGGCAGGTTTATGAAGGGATAGATAACTCGCCAAAGCTATGGTTTGATTTAGACAATCCATTGGACCAAAAGGTCTTTGAAGATATTGATTATAACAATATCTATATTCGGTTGCGCGATTTGGCCGGTGGAAGCAAGGAACGGCTTTTTGTCTTTGTGGATGAAATTCAAAATTTTCCGGAAATCACGAAAATTATAAAGTTTTTGATTGACCATTACGGCGTAAAGTTCGTGGTTACCGGTTCATCTAATTTTTACCTTAAAAATCTTTTTCCAGAGTCATTGTCCGGCAGGAAGTTTTTGTATTATCTGCCGCCATTGAGTTTTCGCGAGTATTTATATTTTCATGATAAAATCTCTCAAACCGACGCGGAAAAGATTGATTTGACATCAGCCATGTCGGCAACTGACGAGGTTAAGTTCGCGAAATGCGAGGAAGAATACGCCCGCTATTTGCGCTATGGCGGTTTTCCGGAAGTGGTTATGACGGAGGATACAGAAGCCAAGACGCAGATTTTGAAAAACATTTTTGCTTCTTTTTTTGAAAAGGACCTAAAAATTTTGGCTGACTATTCAGACAGCCGCGAATTGCGCGACCTGATTCTGTTATTGGTGCCGCGCGTCGGCTCGCTTCTTGATATCACTAAGTTATCCAGCGAGCTTGGCGTTACTCGAGCCAAGGTTTATGGTTACTTGGAATTTTTGCAAGGCGTGTTTTTTATCCGTCTCGTGTCCAAATACGCCAAAGGCATTGATCGCGCGGTAGCGGCCGGCCGGCGCGTGTATTTTACTGACACTGGTATATTGAATACTGTTGGCAATGTTAATGACGCGCAATTGTTTGAAAATTCTGTCATCAACCAACTTTCGGATTATGGCGATTTGAGTTTTTACAATCATCGCAACACCTCGGAGATTGATGTAATCGTCAATAAAAAATTTGCGTTTGAAATTAAATTGACCGGCACGGCGGCTGATGTCAAAAGAGTGAAGGAATTGGCCGGGAAGATCGGTATTAAATCAGCGAAAGTGATAAGTAAAAAGTTTGTTAAGGTTGATAGCGTTGCTTATCCTGTGTTTTTTTAAACCATGCTTTCAGACCACCAAAAATACCGCTTTTACGAAACAATCCCCGGCCTGTTGGTCTGGGGCACGCTTATTGTATGCGTAATTTTGGCATTTACCCGTCCGTTGGTGATGATTTATTTTATAATCCTATTTGATGTTTATTGGGTATTGAAAGTCATTAATTATTCTTTTTATTTATTAGTCGCGTGGCGTAGGTTTCATCGAGCAAAAAAGGTGGACTGGAAGAATAAGTTAAGCGAGTTAAAAAATACGGAAGAGAAGCGCCATGTTGTTTTTTTAACTTTATTTGATGAAACATGGGATGTTGTAAAAACAGCTGTACAAAGCGTGTGCGAGGCGGCGTATGACAAGAGCAAGTTTGTGATTGTGGTTGCGGGTGAGGAAAGAAAAAAAGACAATTACGAACTAATTTTGCGCAAAATAAAAGAAGAATTTGTCGGGTGTTTTGGCGATATTATTGGAACAATGCATCCAGCTGACTTACAGGATGAGATTGTTGGTAAGGGCTCAAATCTCCACTACTCGGAGCAAGAGACAAGAAAATATATTGACAGGCGCGGGTGGAAATATGAAGATGTGATTTGCACGATTTTTGATATTGATACTGTGTGCCATCCGCAGTATTTTGCCTATCTCACTTACTTATATTGCACGCATCCACGGCCTTCGCGCAGTTCGTTCCAGCCAATCGCGTTGTACAACAATAATATGTGGGAATCGCCGGCAGTATTGCGCGTTATGGCGTTCGGCACCACGTTTTGGATTATGACGGCGTTGGCTCGGCAGGACGCGTTGGTAACTTTTTCGTCCCACTCAATGGGCCTACAAGCCATTGTTGACGCGGGTTATCATGAAAAACGAATTGTGAGCGAGGACTCGCGCATTTTTTACCAGTGCTTGCTGGCGTATGATGGTGATTATGAAGTTACGCCAATGTACATTCCGGTTTCCATGGATACGGTCAGAGACGACAAATGGTGGCAGAGCATAAAAAATTTGTATCGTCAGCAGAGGCGCTGGGCTTGGGGCGTGGAGCACGCGCCGTTTTTGATGTTTGAGTTTTTTAAGAAAGGCCGCGAGAAGTTTCCATTGCGGAAAAAAATTAAGTGGATATTTTTGGAATTAGAAGGCAAGTGGTCGTGGTGCATGGTTGCATTGATAATTACTTTGCTTGGACGGTTGCCTATGTGGGTAGCGCCAGAGTCAGTGCGTCAGAGCGCTTTGTTTTTTAATGCTCCGCATATGCTGGAGTATTTGATGTTGTTGGCGATGTTTGGCATGCTGTTATCCGCGCTTTTGAGTTTGCCGCTTTTGCCGCCTCGGCCAGCCAAGTATCCAAAGCATAATTATGTTATAATGTTATTGCAATGGCTGTTATTGCCGATTTCGCTTATTTTCGTGTCCGCGATTCCGGCGATTGACTCGGTCACGCATTTGATGTTTGGGAAGTATTTGGGATTTAATATCTCGCAGAAAAAACGAGGTTAGTATGTTCAAAAAATTATTTTTCTTTATCGCGTTAGTCATCCTCGCCACAGGCATTGTTGGTTATAGATGGGTAAAAAATTTGACGCCGGAAAAATTGTTTCAGTCCGGTTTTATTCAAGGACAAGTGAAAAAACAGCTTGGCGATAATGGCGGAGAAATAATGAAAATCATCCCAAAGTTTTTGGGTTTCACAAAGCCGGTGACTTACTTGCTTTTGTTTGAAAATAACACGGAACTTCGTCCCGGCGGTGGATTTATTGGCAGTTACGCGGTGGCGCGAGTGGATAATGGCAAAATGGAGTTAATAAAACTGGAAGGCACAGAGTCGCTTGATCGCAATACGCCAAGTGGCTGGAAGCCCGAACCGCCGGCGCAGATTAAGCGCCATTTGGGCATGGGTAAGTGGTTTTTCCGCGATGCAAACTGGTCGCCGGATTTTGCTGAAAGCGCGAAAAAGGCCTTGGAATTATACAAAGGCGAGGGCGGTGTTTCAGCTGACCAGATAGACGCGGTGGTTGGTTTTACGCCAACTTTATTAGAACAGTTAATGAAAGTCGTTGGGTCAGTGACTGTTGACGGTATTAAATTTACTCCGGAAAATATTACGGAAAAATTAGAATATGAAGTTGAGTATGGTTATGGCGAACGCGGGTTGGTGTTCACAGAACGCAAGAAAATTATGCAACCATTGTTTCACGCGCTTTTGGCCGGTTTGAAATTAGATGTCTTATCAAATTGGGAGAAATATTTAGAAATAGGAAAAGAGATGATTAATCAAAAGCAATTGATGTTTTATGCGGTTGATAAAAGTTGGCAAGATGAATTGGCAAAACAGGGCTGGACAGGACAAGTCAAAGAGGCGAGTGGCGATTATTTGCTTTGGGTGGACGCGAACTTGGCGGCGTTGAAAACCGACTGGGCCATCAAGCGTAATCTAAAATACACAATTACATCGCGTGAAGATGGCAGGTTGGTCGCGACAGCTGAAATGACTTACAATCACACAGGCAAATTTGATTGGCGCACTTCACGTTACCGAACTTACGCGCGCGTGTTTGTCCCAACTGGCTCTGAATTGTTGTCATCTGATGGCGCTATGAAGTGGGATCGCGCAGACGGCAAAGGCGAAGTTGAACAAGGAAATGAATTTGACAAAAAATGGTTTGGCGCTTTTATCGCGATTGAGCCGGGTAAAACAGGTAAATTGTCTTTCAGCTATCTTCTGCCGGCAACAATGTCAGGCCAAATAAAAAATCATTTGTATACAATTTTTGTTCAGAAGCAATTAGGTCTTCCAGAGATGGGGTTGACGATTAAACCAAAATTTGGTACAACTACCAGTACGATATTACGGACAGATAAAAAGTTTGAGTTTTATGTGGATTAAAAAAGTGGCGATTGACCTCGGCACAACTAACATTTTGGTCCACGTTCCAAAACGCGGAATTGTTGTTAATGAGCCCTCAGTCGTGGCGATTTCAAAAGATGATAGAAAGGTGCTGGCAGTGGGCATTGAAGCGAAAGAAATGATTGGTCGAACGCCGGATACTATTATCGCCGAGCGTCCGCTTAAAGATGGCGTGATTGCTAATTATCATACTACTGAAGCAATGCTGAGATATTTTATAAATAAAGCGCTTGGGGGTGTTCGTTTATTTCGTCCGGAAGTAATGATTGCTGTGCCGGCCGGCATCACCTCAACTGAACGTCGCGCTGTGATTGACGCGGCCATGGCCGCTGGCGCGCGAGCGGCGTATATTATTAAAGAACCGATTGTCGCGGCAATTGGCGCTGATATCCCAATTGGCTCTGCTTCGGGCCACATGGTGATTGACATAGGCGGAGGAACCGCGGAAATTGCTGTCATTTCGCTTGGCGGAATTGTGTCTTGCGGGTCAGTGCGAATTGGCGGAAATAAATTTGACGCGTCAATTGCCGAGCATGTCAGACGCAAGTATGGATTGGCCATTGGCGAACAAAGCGCGGAAGCGATTAAAATCAATGTCGGGTCGGCGATGTATATGGATAAACCGCTCTCAATGGATGTGAAAGGACGGGACATGATAAGCGGATTACCGCGTACAATTTCAGTAAAGTTAGATGATGTAACCGAGGCCTTGCAACATGATTTAGAAGGTCTTATTGACGCGACCAAAGAGGTCCTGCGCCAGACCCCGCCAGAACTTTCCGCTGATGTAATGGATAAGGGCATTATAATGTCTGGCGGTTCCAGCTTGCTTCGTAATTTAGATGAACTTTTCGCACAGGCCCTCGGCGTGGCGTGCTATGTGGCTGACGAGCCATTGCTCTGCGTGGCGAAGGGCACCGGCATCGCGCTTGAAAATTTGGAGAGTTATAAGAGATCAATCTTGGCGACAAAGTAAAATCATGATGCTTGATGCAGATAACACTACACAATCCATGTGTGTCATGCTATCTGTGTCATGAATTACGTTATGTTAATTGGCATTGACGCTTCTCGGGCAAATGATATTCAAAAAACAGGTGTAGGAAATTACGCCTTTTTTGTGATTGAGGAAATAAAGAAATTAAAGATTAAAGATTTAAGATTTGTTTTGTATACTCGTGAACCGTTGTGTGGCGAGTTGGCGAAGTTGCCGGAAAATTGGACAGTGAAAGTGTTAAGGTGGGCGCCTAAATGGCTGTGGACGCAAGTCAGATTGAGTTGGGAAATGCTGTGGCGCGCGCCGGATGTGTTGTTTGTGCCTGCGCACGTTTTCCCGATTATTCATCCGAAAAAGACAGTCATGACAATCCACGACGTCGCGGCTTTGAAATTCCCAGAGAGTTATGGTTGGTTTGAGAGGTGGTACTCGGTGTGGAGCGCGCGATATGCAGTGAGGAAACTTTGGCGAGTTATAGCGCCGAGTGAGAGTGTGAGGCGAGAACTGATTGAGAATTTCAAAATGCAGAATGCAGAATGCAAAATAAGTGTCGTAAAACATGGGTTTGATCGGAGATATGAGATGAGAGATAGCGGAGATAAGGAGATAAATCGAGATAGTGAAATAGTGAGAAAATATAATATTGAGAAGCCATATTTATTATCAATTGGGCGGCTTGAAGAAAAGAAAAACACTGTGCGAATAATTCAGGCCTTTGACAAAATACGCTTACAACTTACAACTTACAACTTACAACTTGTCCTTGTTGGCAAACCTGGCCACGGTTACTCAAAAGTGAAAGAAGCAATACAAAACAGCCAATTCAAAAACGACATCATCACTCCAGGCTGGGTGAGCGAAGATGACTTGCCTGCTTTGACGCGCGGGGCGAGTGTGTTTGTGTTTCCATCGTTGGCAGAGGGTTTCGGCATGCCGATTTTAGAAGCAATGGCGGCGGGAGCGCCAGTCGTCACCTCTGTCTCGCTCAAAGAAGTTGGGGGAGACGCGTGTGTCTATGTTGACCCGATGAGCGTGGAGGAGATTGTTGGCGGGATAGTGAGTGTATTAGGGAATGTAGAATATAGAATGTTGAATGTGGGGAAGGGCTTTGAAAGAGTGAAAGAATTTAGCTGGGAGAAATGCGCGAGGGAGACAATGGATGTGTTGTGTGATTGTTAAAACTGTTTCAAGTGTTCTATTTGTCTTATTTCTGGTATAATATATTTCGTATGGCTTTAACGACCAAAGTAATAGAGCAAGTCGCCGCGCTCGCGCGGTTGGAATTAAGCGAAAAAGAGAAAAAAATGTACGCCGAACAATTGTCGGTTGTTTTGGGTTATATTGGAATGTTGAATGATGTGAATACTGATAATGTGATTGAAACTTCGCAGGTTACCGGACTTGAGGATGTAACGCGAGAAGATAAGGTGGTAGAGCGTTCGGAAGAAATTAAAAAGAAATTAATTGAAATTTTTCCTGACAGAGTTGGAAGATTGTTGAAAGTCAAAGCAGTTTTTGAAAACACAGATGCGCAGATTTAATACGAATGCACAGATCACAGATATGTATCTGAATAAGTTGACAATTAAAGAAGCGAGCGAAGGATTGAAAAAGAAAAAGTTTACTTCGGTTGAATTGACTCAAGCATGTTTGGCAAGAATAAAAAAACGCAATCCAGAAATTAACGCGTTTATTTCGATTTTTGAAGAACAAGCGTTGGAAGAAGCAAAAAAAGCGGATGAGATGATTAAAAAGAAAAAACAAAAAGCGCTTACCGGTATTCCATTTTGCGTCAAAGACGCCATAAATACTTTGGACAGACGCTCTACTGGCTCGGCCAAGATTTTAGATAACTATATTTCGCCATACGAAGCTACTGTAATTAGAAAAATTCGCGAGCAGGGCGCGGTATTGATTGGAAAAAATAATTGTGATGCTTTTGGACATGGGGCGAGCAATGAAAATTCAATGTATGGACCTGTAAAAAATCCGCATGATTTGACAAAAGTCGCGGGTGGCTCATCAGGTGGTACTGCGGCCGCAGTAGCTGATGACATGTGTATTTTTGGCATTGGCGAAGACACCGGCGGATCAATTCGCCAGCCAGCCGCGTTTTGCGGAATTGTCGGCTTGCGTCCATCTTACGGTCGTAATTCGCGTTACGGCATTATGCCAATGGCGTCTTCGCTTGACACTGTGGGACCGTTGACTAAGACGGTGGAGGACACGGCGATTTTAATGGAAATAATGGCAGGACATGATCCGCTTGATGCGACGACAGTTGAAAGTCCAAAACGTAGAGACGCAAAATTTTGCGTCTGTACAGAAAAGTCCATAAAGTCGTTGCGAGTTGGCGTGCCGAGAGAGTATTTTAGTGTTGATGGGATGGATGAGGAGGTGAAGAGGGTGATTGAAAAAGAAATTGAGAAATTAAAGAAATTAAGAAATTTAGAAATTGTTGAGGTGAGTTTGCCGATGACGAAGTACGCGATACCTGTGTACTATATTATTGTGCCAAGCGAGGACTCGTCAAATCTCGGACGGCTTGATGGGATTAGATACGGTGTGCGGGCAGACGCGAAAAATTTATATGACACATACGCCAAGACGCGCGCGCGGGGTTTTCCAGAAGAAGTCAAACGTCGCATAATGATTGGCACTTACGCGCTGTCAGCCGGTTATTTTGACGCGTATTACCGCAAGGCGCAAAAAGTGCGGACGTTGATTATAAAAGATTTTGAATGTGTGTTCAGTGATGTTGACCTTTTAATCACTCCAACTACCCCAACACCAGCTTTTGGCATTGGCGAAAAGAAAGACAATGTATTGGCAATGTATTTGGCTGACGTGTTTGTCTCGCCAGCGGCAGTGGCCGGACTTCCAGCAATCTCAGTGCCTGTTGGAAATACAAAGAAAGGGTTGCCTGTTGGATTGCAGATAATTGGTCCAAGATTATCAGAGGACTTAGTATTAAAATTTGCGAATTTATGCGAGTAGAACAAAACGATTTCGCTTACAAAATAAATGTTACGGGCGATTATCGCGATACGTGGCGCATATTCCGCATTATGGCGGAGTTTGTTGAGGGCTATCAGTTTTTGGGCGGGCTGGAACGGGAAGTTACAATATTCGGTTCGGCTCGCTTCAAAGAAGACCATGAGTATTATAAAATCGCGCGCGGGATTGGCGCGCTTTTGGGCAAGAACGGTTTTACGACAATTACTGGTGGCGGCCCAGGCATTATGGAAGCGGCGAATCGCGGGGCATTTGAAGCAGGCGGAGAATCAATCGGCCTCAACATTCAGTTGCCGTTTGAACAGCGCATCAACCCTTATGTGCAAAAATCAATCGCTTTTTATTATTTTTTTACCCGCAAAGTAATGTTGACCTCTCCGGCAAACGCGTTTGTGTATTTTCCGGGCGGGTTTGGCACAATGGATGAATTTTTTGAAGTCGTTGACTTAATGGATTTAAATAAAATGAACAAAGCGCCCATTGTGTTAGTCGGTAAAAAATATTGGGCTCCGCTTCTTAAATTTTTGGAAGAGCAGTCGGTAGAAATTGGTTCTGTCACTAAAGCTCAAATAAAATCTTGGCATGTTGTTGACACGGCAGAGGAAGCGTATGAATTTATTAAAAGCACGAAAGATAAAAAAAATATTTGTGAATTATCTCCGGGCAGTTTTCATTGCCAAGGAAAGATTGATTGGAAGATATTTAGAATTATGGCTGAGTTAGTTGAGGGTTTTGAATTTCTCACAGGCCTGATTGATGATGTTACTGTGCTTGGCACGAAAGACGTGAAGCCGGAATCCGAATTTTATCAAGTGGCGCGCGAGCTTGGCGCTAAATTGGCTAAAATGAAATACGCGGTCGTGACTGGCGGAGGGCCTGGCATTATGGAAGCCGCGAATAAGGGGGCGTTTGAAAGCGGTGGCCAGTCGCTCGGCGTTGATATGAAATATGGCCACAAAGAGCGGGTAAATCCGTATGTAGGAAAGTCAATCGGTTTTCAATTTCCATTTGTTCGCAAACTTATTATCACTGCTCCGTCAAAGGCATTTGTGTTTTTCCCTGGCGGTTTTGGCACAATGCATCAGTTTTTTGAGGTTTTGACCTTAATGCAGACCAAGAAAATGGAAAAAGTGCCGGTAATTTTATACAATCATAAGTTTTGGGAGCCACTCCACGCGTTCATCAAAAAGACAATGGTGCATGACGAAGAGACGATTGGCGACGAGGACGATGAGTTGTATCAGATAGTTGATAGCGTTGACGCGATTGTGAAAATTATTAAAGACAGAAAAAAAACAGTCCCGACTTAGTCGGGACTGTTTTTTTGTTGAGCTCGCCTTTGCCAATCACCAAGAAATCTTCCGTAGTTTGACAATTTTGATATGTGGATAACTATACACTTTCGGGAAACTTTCGGGTATGGTATAATTATACTATCCCACTAAAACAAGTCAAGATATACACATAAGTTATTAACAGTATGGCCACTTTAACTAAAAAACAGAAAGAAATACTTGATTTCATCAAAAGTTATATTAATAAACATGGAATATCGCCTTCTCTAGAAGAGATATGCTACCATTTTGACAAAGCCATAGGCACTATCCATGAACATGTAGAGGAGTTAGCCAAAAAAGGTTTTCTTAATAAAACCAACAATATTCGCGGAATCGAGATAAATCAAAATAACGAAACAGTCACAATACCATTAAAAGGTTTTATCGCCGCTGGTTCGCCAATTGAAGTTATTGAGGAGTACGAAACAATCACGGTGCCTAAAAATTTACTCGCTAAATCCGGTGATCACTTTGCTTTGCGGGTAAAAGGCGCCAGCATGATACAAGATGGCATTTTTGATGGCGATAACGTAATTATTAGAAGACAAAATACAGCCGATAGTGGCGAAACTGTCGTTGCTTTAATAAATGGAAACGAAGCCACCTTAAAAAAAATTTACAAAATAGCTGGTGGTTTTAAACTTCAGCCAGCAAATCCAACTATTCCGGCTTTTTTTGTTAAACAAGTAATCGTGCAGGGTAAGGTAATTTCTGTAATGCGAAATTACGAAACAAGACGAATTTTAAATGAACCGTTAAATCTATTTACTTTTAGTGAGGAACTTAAACAGTTAATTATTAAAACACAAGCGGAAATTAAAAATAATTTCAAAACCAACGTAGAATTTGAAATTTGGCAGAAAACCGAAGAAAAACCGGAACAAGATAAGTTTTGTCTTGAGACCGCTTATACTTTTTTAAATGAACTGCTTCTGCTTTGGGTATGCAAAGATAAACAATTAATAAAATTTGACACCATAGAAAACAAGAGTGGGTTGGTCGCGCTTAAAAAACAAGCCCAAGAAATATATTCACATATATTTATAAATAATATTTTTGATTGGTATAACGCAAGCGGTGTTTTACTATTGGAAATTACCAACATCTTTAATAAGTATGATTTTTCGCAAATAGATCGCGATATTCTTGGTAAAATGTATGAACAATTCATCACAAAAGAGGAAAGAAAAAAATTGGGGCAATTTTACACACCGGAGCCAATAATTGACTACATTTTAGACCAGACCGGATATATAAATAATATTGAAGATAAAAAAATTATTGATATATCATGTGGATCTGGCGGTTTTACGACGCGAGCGACGAATCGTCTAATTAATAAATTGAAAAAAGAGACCAACAAGGAAATGGTAATAGATAAAGTAATTGAGAGTATCTATGGTTTAGATATAAATCCTTTTGCCTGTTATTTGGCCGAAACTAACATCCTATTACAATTGTTGGACTTGATTACAGAAGTAAAACAGAGTAATCCACAATATAATGTACCTAAAATTAACATATTTCAGACAAATACAATAGAAACACCCTCATTGTTGAGTAATGAAAGGAATAACACAAAAGATATTAAAAATAAATCCGGAAAATTTACAGACGGATTTGATTTTGTGGTTGGCAATCCACCATACTTGGAAGCAAAAAAAATGGATAAAAAAACCAAAGAATTTTGTGCCGAAACATGTCATGGTATAGCGTCAGGCGCGTTTGATTTATTTGTGTGCTTTGTTGATAAGGGGCTACGTTTATTAAAGAATGGTGGCAAATTGGGGTACATATTTCCAAATAAATTTTTGATAGCCAATTATGCAAGAAAAATGCGCGAGAAATTGCTAAATAAATATTCAATAAAAGAAATAATAGATGTATCAGAATGTGAAGTATTTGAAAATGTATCAGTTTATCCTATCATTCTAATTATTGAAAATAAAAAATCAATAAATAATATAATTGAAACAGCGGAAAAAATTACCCATTCCAAAGAATTGCAAAGTAAACAATTTATTACCTGTGAAATAAAGCAAAATATGTACAAAAGAGACGACTTTGTATTTTTTATTTTGCCCAGTGATAAAAAGAAAAATGCATTATTAATGAATTTACTAGATGAAAAATATAAAACTCTTGAAAATTATCTTACAATAAAATGGACTATTTCATTCCACGCCACTGGCTTACGAGAAAAATTTTTATTTCCTGAAAAACCTGAATCAAAATTTGCAAAAAAATTAATTGGTGGAAAATCCTTTGCCGGTAATGATGATATCAATAGATACAAACTTAAATGGGGCGGTTGGTGGATTGGCTACAACGAAGAATTAGCTAGAAAATATAAAAATCAACTGCCACCAAAAAGTTTGTTCGAGCAAGACAAACTAATTATCTGTCAGAACTCATTAAGGTTGCGGGCTACTTATGATGAACAAGGGTACTATTGCAAAGATACATTTTTTGTTGCCACTCTAAATGAAAATAATAAAAAAGATTATAATCTTAAATTCTTTCTATCATTATTAAATTCAAAATTACTGCATTACTATTACGCTAACATATATAAAGGTACTCACGTTGCTGGCGGTTATCTACACTATCTTATTGGTTATCTTTATAGCATACCGGTCGCCGTACCAACAAAAAAACAACAATCGGAAATTGTTGCTTTAGTGGATAAAATACTTTCCACAAAAGAAGAAAAAGAATACACCGAGATTGATAAAAAAATTGATGGGCTAATCTACAACCTTTACAATTTAGACGAGCAAGAAATCAAAATAGCAGACTCGTTTATTTGAAACTTGTTAAAAAATGTTGGATATACTCCTTAAAAGACACAATATTTGCTGCCACAGGCATATTTACTTTGTCTTTTCTTTTGCCATCTCTAATAATAAATATCGCGTCTATTTTATGTTTTAAATCGGAATTATTCAAAAGATAAGCCCACCCTTCGGTTAATTCCAAAACTTCAGCAAAAACACAAAATTTTATATCATCCAATAAATTGATAGATTTTACAATCTCATCTTTAATAACACGCGATTCTCCGATTAACTCTTTCATTCTTATCATATCAATATATTCCTTACATTCAACAATCACTAATGGTTTATTATCTGATTTTCTAAAAATAACACAATCTCCACCAATAGTTAAAACTTTATCTTCGCCTTTCAATTTTATTGCTCTAGCAGACAAACCACTCATTTCGTTTGCCGTGACCTTTTTGCAATAAAATTTATCTTCAAACTGAGATTCTGCTATAATTTGACTTATTAAAATTTCAACAAAAAATTCATCTTTAAACCCTAACAAAGAAGAAATTTGTCTCTCTTCTAATTTATACTTTTGTGCCCAATTATAAAAATCGTTATAGTTTAAATTGCAAAAAATTTCTACTGTTTCTTTACTGTTTTTACCAACAAGCTTTTTTGCAACATGCTTATCAAAAATATCTTTCGCATTTACTTTAACCTTTGTTTTATTTTTCGGCATATCATTTAATGAAAAAATTAGAAATACTAAAATATTCAATACGTCTAAAATTGGCAGGGGCGGTAGGAATCGAACCCACGCTAGAGGTTTTGGAGACCCCTGTACTACCACTATACTACGCCCCCATGATCAAAACAATAATAACAACTTTCCTAAAAAAAATCAACCACAATTGGGCTTGACAAAAATTAAATTAAAGGCTAAATTTATATTGGCTTCAGTCGCATTTCGATTTTCGAAGTGCGTAAACACTGTTCCTTGAAATGGAGGCGAAAGTGAAAAAACTCGACGTATTGATTTTGATTGCCCTGCCAGCGTCAGGCAAGTCGGAAGTGATGAAATTCCTCCAATCATTGCCGCCAGATAAATTGGCGCAGTTGAATATCGGCATCCCGGATCATCTTGACGACTATTTGTACGTGGAATTTATGCGCGAAGTTGATGAAGCAGCGGTGAAAATGTTAAAAATGGAACCGATTTTCTTTCATTCGCTTGATCGCGGGTTTAAAGATCCTTATGAGTGGATTACTCTTATCGAACTATTGAATGACGATTTTGACTATTACCGGAGTGGCAACGCGCGCAGCTTGAACGCGAAACATTTATTTCATAGCATTGACATGGCCGAATTGCGCGCGGGCGCCCGCATGAAGTTGGGCCGACTGCCGAGCGATGTACGAAAACTGCTCGCATCACATGTAGCGGTAAGCGCCGAATCAAAAATGCAAAAACTTTCAAAATCCTGCCGTCGCGATATTTCCGGAAAGAACAAAACAGCTATCATCGAATTTTCACGCGGCGCGGATGCGAGCCTCCCACTGCCACTCGATCCGCCATTCGGTTATCGCTTTGCCTTGAGCCGCCTCAATCCAGACATTTTGAAAAAAGCGTCAATCCTCTACATTAACGTTTCACCGGAAGAATCGCGCCGACGAAATGCTGAGCGCGCCGTGCTACCCCCCGGATGCACTGACACAACGCTTTTTCACGGCGTACCCACGGAAGTGATGTTGCGCGATTACGGACGCGATGATTTCATGGCAATGTGTGACTTAGTGCCCGGCAAGTTGGGATCCACCGTCCAACTTCAAGCCCACGGCAGATTGAACAGCATACCGGCTGGAATTTTCAATAATGATGACGACTTGACGTCATTTATCAGAAAGAATAGCGACTCCAATGAATGGCCGCAAAAAGATTGTGATAATTTGTTCGCCCGATTAATGGAGTGTACCAATTATATAACCCATTAGGCACGTGAATCGAATTGGGACATCTAAAATGTAACTTTCCCCTGTCTGGTTGGGTCATATAAAA
>CAYSQU010000001.1:0-19681 GCA_964433365.1 uncultured Gammaproteobacteria bacterium | reverse complement strand
CACGCCTTCTTAGTTCAGTGGCAGAACTGTGGTATCGTAAACCACGAACGTCAGTTCGATTCTGACAGAAGGCTCAATTTGTGCTATACTATCTTGGTATGATAAAACTGCACGGTGTCTCAAAGCGTTACACCAAAGATAGCATTGGTTTGGATAACATTAATCTGGAAATTCAACCAGGCGAATTTGTGTCAGTGGTCGGACAAAGCGGAACAGGCAAGACAACGCTTGTTAAACTTTTGATTGCGGAAGAAGAACCGACAGAGGGCACGATTGAAGTCGGCGGATGGGACATCACTGATATTTCACAGCATGATATTCCGTTTTTGCGCAGGCAAGTTGGCGTGATTTTTCAGGACTTCAAATTATTGCCGAAAAAAACAGTGGCGGAAAACGTCTCGTTCGCTTTGGAGGTTTCAGGCACTCCGCGTTCTCGCATCCGCGAAGTTGTGCCGTGCGTTTTGGATATTGTTGGCTTGAAACATAAACATGGCCGTTATCCACATCAGGTTTCAGGCGGAGAACAGCAACGTATTGTAATCGCGCGCTCGCTCGTGCATCGGCCAAAGATTTTAGTCGCTGACGAACCAACAGGCAATCTTGATTCAGTTAACACCGAAGAAATTATTGAGATTTTGAAAAAAATTAATGAGTTTGGCACAACCGTGCTTTTAGTCACCCACAACCGCGATGTAGTCAACCGTTTGCGCCGTCGCGTTGTCACCTTGCATGATGGCAAGATTGTGGCAGATGAAAAAGAAGGAAAGTATAGGTTGTAAATTTCTAATTCACCTAATTTTTATGTTGTCGTTGTTGAGAATTATTAAGTCAGCATTTCAGGATATAGTGAGAAACCTCGGTCTATCTTTCATGACTGTCTTGATTTTGGTTTTGATGTTGTTGTCTGTTAACACGCTGATTATAATTAATGTTTTGACAAGCAGCGCCATGGAATCAATTAAAGACCAAATTGACGTAAGCGTGTATTTTGATTATCAGGCAAACGACAAGCAAATCGCGGAAGTGAAATCATACATTCAATCATTTCCGGAAGTTGTTGGTTTGACATATTTGGATAAAGAACAGGTTTTGGCGAAATTCAAAGAACAGCACAATGGCGACGAGGAAGTGTTGTCGGCATTGGATGAGTTGGACTCTAATCCGCTTGGCGCGACTTTGATCGTAAAAACTCGTGAACCGAGTGACTATAAAAAAGTTATTTCAGCTCTCAATGTGCCGGAATACGAAAATATTATTGAAGCCAAGAGTTTTGGCGACACGGAAAAGGCGATTGAGCGCGTGCATATTATTACCACACAAGTGCAGAGGTTTGGCATCGGATTAAGTATACTTTTCGCCCTCATAGCGTTCTTAATTATCTTTAACACTGTCCGCGTGGCGATTTACACACAACGGATTGAAATAAGCATCAAAAAATTGGTCGGCGCGACCAACTGGTTTGTCCGCGGGCCATATGTAATTGAGTCGTTTGTGTTCACTGTTTTAAGCGTGGCTATCACACTTGGATTTTTATGGTTGGCCCTGCGCGTGGTTGACCCGTATGTCGCGATTGTGTTCCAAAAATCCAGCATCTTGACAAATTACTTCATTTCTCATAAAATTGTCCTACTTGCCTCCCAATTCCTCGCCGTCCTGTTTCTCACCGTGATTTCCAGCTTGCTGGCGATGAGGAGGTATTTGAGGGTGTAATGATCCGGGTCCCGCCCATATCCTCACTGCGTGGGGAAATGAGGCGGGCAGGTCGTCTAATGGCCCGCCTTTTAGTGGCTGGCGCAACACTCCGGGGTCGTCTAATGGTAGGACTACAGACTTTGAATCTGCATATATAGGTTCGATTCCTATCCCCGGAACAAAGAAAAGATTTAGTTATCTACAATTTGTAGACAACTGAAATTAGAGTCATCAAACGGTAAAAATCGTTGACGCATTCAGCATCTCGTTTGCTTGCCCACATTTGATAAGGTGATTTAATGAAATAAAGATATGGCAACAAAAGTTTATAAACACAACATAGAACAACTTATTAAGTTTGTTGAGAATAAAAAAGTGGCCGTGCCAGAATTTCAGCGTGGATTTGTTTGGAAAGTTCGACAAGTAAAAAATTTATTTGACAGCCTTATTAATAAATATCCAATAGGTAGCATTATTATTTGGGAAACTAGGCAAAAAATTGATGCTCGCACGCTTAATGGTGAAAAATTACCGGGACACAAGTATTTAATTTTAGACGGGCAACAACGCATGCTTTCTTTATATTATTTGGCGCGCCAAAAAGTATTTTCTCAACACGCAGTACGAGACAAATTTCATCAGATATGTGACACCCGCCACACTCAATTAATAGATTTTGAAAATTTTTTTATTGGGAAAAATGAAAAGGTGAAAAGGCCTTGGAATACTATCGCGGGGACCATGATGATATCAAACTTAAGACTTTACAAAAATTGATTGGAGAATCATATAAATTTCCCGTAATTGTAATTTCTCTAGACAATTATCGCCAGGCAATTGAAGTTTTTGAAAGGATCAACCAAGCTGGCACCAGAATTGCCACAGAATCTATTTTTTTATCAGAAACATGGACACAGCATACAGACTTTGAAAAAATATTACGGAATTGGAAATCAAAAAAATCCGAAGCGTTAACCAAAGATGTTGATACGGTAATATTTATTCATATTTTTTCTTTAATTTATCAATTAGATAAAAATGCTAAAAAGAAACAGTTTCCAATGGAAGTGAGCGTAAAAATATTAAAAAAAATTGCCGAAAAGATTCGAGAACAAAAAAGTGATAAGTTTAATAGTATTTTTACTAAATGCATAGAGGCAACGGGTCGGGCAATGCAATATTTGAAAAATCAGTATGGGATAGTAACGGTTTCGGAATTACCATCCCAAACCCTATTGACGGTTTTAAGTATATTTTTTTATTACAATTCAAAACCGGTTAGCGAACGACAAAAAAGAGATTTGAATAAGTGGTTTTGGAGGTCTTCATTATCAAATCGCTATATTGGTTCTGGTTACAATAGGAACATTGGACCGGATGCTGTTGCGATGCAACAACTATCCATATGCGGAACGCCAATCACAATTTCGAAAGTAAAAATTTATCCTTCAATTTTTGATCGCATTGATTTGAATCGTGGCAGGTCAACCGTGAGAAATATTGTTCGATTGGCGTTGTGGCAAAACCAACCGAGATTTGTTGATGGCGAATTTGTCAATAGAGAAGATGTAGAAACAGGACAGCATAAACCAGAGGACGACCATTTTTATCCGTTTGATTTATATAGAAAGGGTGTTTTGGGTTCGGAGGTAAATAACATACTAAATTTACACCTGTTAAACGGCGATGAAAATGTGAGAAAGGGTAAAAAAATTCCGTCAGTATGGCTTGGAGAGCAAATAAAAAAATTCAATTCCAAAGACAATATAATACATCAATATTTTGTTAGCGAGCTATTACCATTTAAAACCTTACAGCAATTACAATCTTTTGAGAGGGCGTTTTTTCGAAAAGGCAAGAAAAGGTATGTGGAAAAAGTCAATCAAAAATATAGATATTTTCTAAAAAAACGGTTTTTACTTTTCAAGAATTTATTAGAACATTTACAGGATGGAAAAAAGTAAAAAATAAACAATTGTATCGCGACTTGCATAAAATTGGGGCGTTGCAAGGAAACGAAATGCAAATAATTATGAACAAAGAGATGGGTTATATTTCCCCCACAAAATCATCTGACTGTTGTGTAAATTTACTGTTTAAGTTATAATAAATGTATGGAACTAGAAAAAAGAGAGCGATTTCTCAAAATATACGCTGATATGCCTCTTGGTGTTAGACAAGAGATTATTTTGGTTTTAGATGATGGCAGGACAATAACTTGGAATGTTGCTTTTTTTGAAGTGGAGAATAACACCGAATTAAGCAAGATTGTTTTAGAAAAATTAGAAAAGATACAATTAATTTAATTTATGCCCCCAGTCAGCAATGTCACAATCTAACGATATGCTTACATCTGATGAAGAAATCAGAAAACTTGTGCTTGCAAGATTGGAAGTTATCTCTCCTGATACTATAAAATGCATAGGCGATGAGGGTTCGTTTAATCGTGACGAACTTATAGAACACGTAAAACTTGGAGATAAAATTGGGCAAACAATAGAACAAATAGAGATGGAATGGTTGCGCGCGTTAAAAGATGGATTGATAAACAAATTATATACGACCTAACACATGTCTAGAATACTTATAACAAGACCAGAACACGACCCTCTTACAAGACATTTGTCAATTTGGAATGGTAAAATTATTGAATTCGCGAATAGCAATGGCCACACCGTAACTGACCTGCGCAAAGAAAAAGCTAATAAAAAAGAATTTGAAGGCAGGATTAAAAAATTAAATCCTGATCTCGTTTTATTAAACGGACACGGTGATGATGTAAGTGTTGCAGGTCATAATAATGAAGTGATTGTTAAAGACGGTGATAACAGCTGTTTGTTGAAAGAAAAAATTACTTATGCTGTCGCATGTTCGTCAGCAAAAGTATTGGGTAGCGCCTGCGCAGATAACAAAACAACGTTCATTGGTTACAATGAGAAATTTGTGCTTAACTTGGACAGAAGATATTTTTCAGATCCTCTGCGTGACAAGAGAGCTGAAAGATTTCTGGAGCCATCTAATAAAGTCGCCACATCGCTTATTACAAGGACATACGGACAAAGAGGCGAGTGAGAGCTCTAAAAATGATTTTCGTGAAAAAATAATTTCACTATTATCAAAAGTCAATCCTGATGTGGACGCGCTGGATGATGCAAAAGATTTGTATTGGAACATGAACCACCAAGTTTGTCTAGGAAATGAAGACGCAAAATTATAAAAATGGACCTGATATTTTTAAAATACCGTCCTCGCGGTATTTTTGTATTGTCCGGTTACTTATGTTAAACTGAAATAAATCACCACTCTTACTTGTAATATATATAAATATGCGTGAGACCGATGAGCAGGTAGTGGTCAAAGTCAGGGAGAGCGACAAAAGAGGCATTTGTCGACACCGTTCGGTTTTGGGTGCGTGAAAAGTTGTTTTTTTTACTTCAGCCGCCCAAGTAATTCCACACTTCTCTTTTTTGTGGTATAATGCTTGTATCACCGCAAAGCGGGTTTATGCCCCAAAATTTTTTGAAACCAAAAGGCGCGGAACCGCAAGAGGTGGAAGACATTTGTTTATTCGCGCAAACCAATTACCGCAATCAAATGCGGCGTTTTGGCATTAAAACAGATGACCGGCGCAGGCACATGTATGTGATTGGAAAAACAGGCATGGGCAAGACCACGATGATGGAAAATATGGTTTTGCATGATATTTACGCGGGCAATGGCGTTGGTATAGTGGATCCTCACGGAGATTTCGCGGAAAAAATGATTAATTATATTCCGCCAAATCGTATCAATGATGTTGTGTATTTCAATCCGGCCGACATGGAATATCCGATTGGTTTTAATATCCTTGAAGTCAGGTCAGAAGGGCAAAAACATTTAGTCGCGGCCGGCTTGATGGGCATTTTCAAAAAAATCTGGCCAGATGTTTGGAGCCCGCGCATGGAGTATATTTTAAACAACACTATTTTAGCGCTTTTGGAATATCCCGGCTCAACCTTGCTTGGCATCAATCGCATGTTGTCTGATAAATTATACAGAAATAAGGTTGTGCGTAAAATTAAGGACCCTGTTATCAAGGCGTTTTGGCAAACAGAGTTTGCCAGTTACAGCGAGCGTTATGCCACGGAAGCGGTCGCGGCAATCCAAAACAAAATCGGCCAGTTTTTGTCTGCCAACGTCATCCGCAATATGGTGGCGCAAGTTAGTTCCACCATCAATGTGCGCGAGATAATGGATGGCAGGAAAATTTTTGTGATGAATTTGTCAAAAGGAAGAATCGGCGAGGATAATTCGCGCTTGCTCGGCGGTATGTTAATCACCGAAATCCAGCTGGCGGCCATGGAGCGCGTTGACACTCCGGAAAAAGACCGTAAGGACTTTTTTCTTTATGTTGATGAGTTTCAAAATTTCGCCAATCCGAGTTTCGCGAATATTTTGTCAGAAGCGCGCAAGTATCGTTTAAGCTTAATCATGGGACATCAATATGTGGCGCAGTTGGAAGAAGAAGTCGCGGACGCTGTTTTTGGCAACGTTGGCACAATGGTGACATTTCGCGTTGGCGGGGCTGACTCGGAGGAGTTAGTAAAAGAGTTCACGCCAGCGTTTTTGGAGGAAGACCTTGTCAATTTGCCAAAATATGAAGTTATTCTCAAATTAATGATTGATGGCGTGGCATCGCATCCGTTTACCGCGACTACTATGCCTCCGATTGGCAAACCAACAGACAGCGCTGAAAAAGTAATCAAAGTGTCTCGCGAAAGATATTCCAAAAGACGTGATGTTATTGAAAATAAAATTATGCGTTGGAGCGGAATGGGGACAGAAGGCGATGATGGTGGGGGAGACGAGTTGGGAGACGAGTTGGGTGACGGTCCTGTCGGACCGACTCCATTGCCAGTAAAGCAGGAAAAAACATTTGAACCATTGCCGGCCCTCAAATCCGGTCAGACGATTGTTTTGCGTGGCGGCAAAGACGGCGCTCGTGGTCCGCAGGTCGTTGGCGACAAAAAGATGGAAACACAGGTAGAGACGCCCACCATATTGGCGGGCAGGCAAAATTTTATGTCTCGCAAGCCAGAAAATCGTACTCAAAATGTATTTACTCCAGCAAAGGTGAGACGTCCAGAGTCAAGACAATTTACACAGCCAAAACAACAATCCGCGTCGCAAAAGCCAGCGCCAAATGTCTTCCCGCCAAAAAATTTAGCAAAAAACGACCACAAACCCCAGCCAAGCGCTCCAATTATATTAAAAAATAACCAGCCGATTAAGTTTGAGAATCTCGCGGATGAAGAATATAATGATAGGTTGGAGAAGTAATTTTTCCATCTCCGCAACCCGCTCGATTTGAGCTGGTTTTTTGTTATTGGTTTTGCCTTGCGCCAAAAGGCGATGGGGTGTAAAATATAAGGGTTAATCAAAATAAAAATTATGGCAAACAGTAATCTTACAAACGCAAAACGGGCAAAGAACGACGAGTTTTATACCCAGTATGGCGATATCCAAAAAGAGATTGAAGCGTATTTGGAATACAACCCAGATGTATTTCGCGGCAATGAGTGGACGTCATTAGAAGGCGAGGGCGACTTCCGTAGCGATGAATGTGTAAATCTATTAAGACAATCCGACATGGTGGTAACAAATCCGCCGTTTTCGCTGTTTCGCGAATATGTTAAGCAACTTTTTGACCAAAACAAAAAATTTGTCATTATCGGCAGCATGAATGCGATTACCTACAAAGAAATATTTCCACTAATCAAAAATAATAAGTTGTGGTTAGGAAATGGTTTCCATGCTGGGAACGCATTTTTCTTTACGCCAAACGCAAGGGAATACGCTAGTGGTGTACTTGATAACAAGACAGGACTTGTCAAGTTTCGTAACTGCCATTGGTTCACAAATCTTGACCACGGACGTCGTCACCAACCATTGCCACTTATGACAATGGAAGAAAATTTGAAATACAGTAAACATAAAGAAATCAAAGGCAAAAAAGTGTATGATACATACGACAATTACGACGCTATAGAGGTGCCTTTTACAGATGCCATCCCGAGCGACTATGACGGCGTAATGGGCGTACCCATCAGCTTTTTAGATAAATACAACCCTGATCAGTTTGAGATTATAAAATTTAGGCATGGCGATGATGGGAAAGATTTGCGATTAAAAAAAGACGGTACATGTCCGTATTTTAGAGTTTTAATTAGGCATAAGAAAAAATAATATGAAAAAAGAAATTGTAAAAAAACTTCATAAAAATTTTAATGATTATGCTCAAAAAACAGATGGTGGTTTAGAATTTTGGTTTGCCAGAGATTTACAAGTCCTGCTTGGGTATGATCAGTGGAAAAACTTCCAAAAGGTCATAGAAAAGGCAAAAACAGCTTGTCAAAATGCGGGTTTTGCAGTGGAAGATCAATTTGCCGACGTCGGCAAGATGATAACCGCAGGCAAGGGTGCGGCTCGTGAGATTGACGATATTGCCCTTACGCGTCATGCCTGTTATCTGATAGCCCAGAATGGTGATCCACGAAAAGAAGAAATCGCATTCGCTATGGCGTATTTTGCCATTCAAACGCGCAAGCAAGAACTGATAGAAAAAAGAATTGAAGAAATGGAACGTCTCGGCTTTCGGGAAAAACTCACCAATTCTGAAAAAGAACTCTCCGGAATTATTTACGAGCGCGGTGTGGACAGCATGGGTTTTGCTCGCATCCGAAGCAAGGGCGACCATGCGCTGTTCGGCGGTAAAACCACGCTTGACATGAAGCAGAAGCTCGGAGTAAAAGGAACTCGCGCGCTGGCTGATTTTCTTCCGACAATCACGATTAAAGCAAAGGACTTTGCGAACGAGATCACAAATTTCACACTGAAGCGCGACACTCACGTTCGAAGCGAGCAAGCAATAACAAACGAGCATGTTAAAAACAATAAAGATACGAGAGATTTACTTGTAAAAAGAGGCATCGTTCCTGAAAATCTGCCGCCGGAGGAAGACATTAAAAAGGTTGAAAGACGATTGAAGTCGGAAGATAAAAAGTTTTTGAAACAAAGCAAGAAAAAATAATATGAAAACAACTTTAAAAACCAACATCACTGTCAAAGATATTTGCGAAGGATTTGTCTATAACGAACTTGAAGGCAAAGGTTTGTTTGGTTTGGCTGGCAAACTTACCATTCAGCCGGAATATCAACGCAACTACATCTATGCGTCCGACGGCGGAAAAAGAGAGATGGCGGTTATTGAATCAATACTCAAAGGTTATCCGAATTTTTGATGAAGCAACTAAAAAAGCGGTTTATACAATACAAACCGCTAAAGCAGAGAAGAAGGGCGAATCAAACTGCTCACATTGTGCTATTGGACACGACGCGAACAAAGCTAAAATTTGGAGTTTGAGCGACATGGACGCCGACCATGTAATGGCGTGGAGCAAAGGTGGTGCGACTTCGGCAAAAAATTGCCAGATGTTGTGCAAGACACACAATCGAGCGAAAGGGAATCATTAAAATTGCCAGATGCTGTGTAAGGATGATAATCGAATTAAATTCGGAATATAATATAAATAGCCGATACCATAATAGTACATACTAAATTATGCAAACAGAATCAAAACAACAAATCCTCGCTCGGCGGAAAGAAATAGAGGAAGAACTCATCGACTTGCTCAAAGAAACCGAGAGTGATTTTTCTTTACAGCATGTTAAAGACGCCATTTTTCACGAGGAAGACACCGATGACATGATGAAAGTCGTCGCCATGTTTGATCGCGGAGGAGGCGCTTCGGAATTGAGCAATGCGCTTGAGCTTGTCAGTGACGCGTGGAATTATTTTCCGCACGATGTCCTTGGCGGCATCTCACCTGCGGAGAAGCTGTTGGAGTACTAGAATAAAAAGAGATAAAAATTATACTCGTATTTATAGATGATTCTGGCGATCCCGGATTTAAATTAGATAAAGGTTCCAGTCACTTTTTTGTGATTAGCGCGGTTTTGTTTGATGATAATTTGGAAGCAGAAAAAACTGCATTAGCAATTAAAGGGTTGAGACGCGAATTGGGTTTTAGCGACGTTGTTGAATTTAAGTTTAATAAATCGCGGCGTATAGTGAGAGAAAGATTTTTGTCAGCCGTCAGTTTTTATAGTTTTAAAATTAGATGTATTGTTATTGAAAAAGATTTAATTTATAGTGATGAGTTGCGTAGGAATAAAAAACATTTTTACGCTTTCGCCATAAAGACGCTTTTGAAGCACAGCGGCGAAGAAATTAAAAATGCCAGAATAAAAGTTGATGGCAGCGGGGACAGAGAATTTAGAAAGAATTTTTTGACGTACTTGCGTCGTGAATTAAACTCAAAAGACAAATGCGTTTTGGAGAACTGCAAATTGATTGACTCAAAGAGTAGCGTGCTTATTCAGTTGGCTGATATGGTGGCTGGCGCTATTCGTCGTTCTTACTGTAATGACAAAACTGACAAAGATGTCTACAAGAGCATAATTAAAAAGCATATCACGAGTGAGTGGAAGTTTAGATAATAAAAAACAGCCCCTTACGGGGTGTTTCCAACCTTGTTTCCTAGATCCCGAGGAATCGGGACCACGCCACCATCCGGTGACAGTTCGGAGAACAGGTTTTTGTACTTTCATTGTAGCACATATTTAATAATTTATCAAGTATTTTGTATTTTTTTGCTTATCTTAGCGAAAACTAACTGTGGATAAAGTATTTATGTATACACCAAAACCAAAAATCCTCGTCGCGATGTCCGGCGGCGTTGATTCATCAGTCGCCGCTGTTTTATTATTGAAAGAGGGTTATGATGTGACGGGAATGTATGCTGTCAATTATGATGCGAATAAGAATGATGCGAATCTACGAATGAAATGCGAATCTACGAATGATACGAATGTGAGTTGTTGGCGAGGTGATTATCAGGACGCGTTGCGGGTGGCGGCGAAGTTGGGGATACCGCTTTTGCGATGGGATTTTGTGAAAGAGTATAAAAAGTTTGTATTGGATTATATGTACAAAGAATATTCCGCAGGCAGGACGCCGAATCCCGATGTTTTGTGCAATAAGTTTGTAAAGTTTGGGGTGTGGCTTGAACGAGCGAAGAAAGAGGGCTTTACAAAATTAGCCACTGGACACTATGCCCGCCTTGGGCGGGAAATTCCAAATTCCAAATTCCAAATTTCAAATAAATATCAAATATCAAATATCAAATATCGTCTTTGTCAAGCCAAAGACACAAATAAAGACCAGACGTATTTTTTGCATCAACTTAATCAAGATCAACTATCTCGCGTTCTGTTTCCGTTGGGCGATTACACGAAGCCGGAGGTGCGAAAGCTGGCGAAAAAGTTTGACTTGCCGACCGCAGAAAAAGAAGAAAGCATGGGGATTTGCTTTATTGGCGAAGTGCCGATGAAGGAGTTTCTTAAAGCACGGATTACACAGAAAAAAGGAAAGATTACACTGAGTGATGGAACGGTTGTCGGCGAGCATGATGGGTTGGCGTTTTATACGATTGGACAGCGTATTGGTCTTCACTGTCATCCCGAGCGAACCCAGACCGCAGTCGTGGGTGAGTCGAGGGATCCATTTACAATGCATCTGACTTCGCAAAGAAAAGGGATTCCTCCACTCGCGCCGCTCGGTCGGAATGACAACGTGGCCGACAAACAACCACTGTTTGTCGTTGATAAGGATATTAAACACAATCGCCTTGTCGTGGGTCACGAAGACGACTCGCTATTATATAAAAAACAAATCAGTGTAATCAATGCTCATTGGATTAACGGCGAAGCGCCGAAAATGCCATTAAAGTGTGAAGCGCGGTTGAGACATAGACAGACGTTGCAGAAATGCGTTGTAGAGACGCAAAATTTTGCGTCTCTACGGATTGAATTTGACAAACCACAACGCGCGCCAACGCCAGGCCAGTTCGCGGTGATATATAAGGAAGGGGAATGTCTGGGCGGGGGAGTGATTGAAAATTAGATTTGACGGAAGTGTGGAAAAAGTGTATCTTAGTTGGGTAAGTAAGATAATTAAGCGATAAAATAATTGTATGGCTCAATGTGTTATATGCAGTAAAGAGATTGTTGAGGGCGCGTCAATTTGTGAGAGTTGTTCTAATGAAAAACAACTTAAAACTCCGGATTGGGCAAAAGAAATTGAATTGGGCCGCGGTAAAGTAGAAATTGACGGCATAATTTATCATTACGCTGTTTTATCAAAAGAATTGGAACCTGATTTGCCGGGTTTTGTCGGTTTTTCTCAAGGCGAGTATTTGTTTTGTTCTGAAGATGTTCCAGAGCCCTATCGGACGCATATTTTAGGCCACGAAGTGCGTTGTGGCCAATCCGGCAGATGTTTAAATTCATTAAAGAAGGAATTGGAAGGGGTTCCCGACGACATCAAACCGGAATATATTGAATATCGTAAAGTTTTTTTTGAACGTTTGGTTAATTATTATAAAAATCAAACCGCAACCGATGATTTTAGGCGTGAAATTCAAGCAAGTTTAGATTATTTAAAAACTTTATAAACGGACTTACTACGGCTAATTATGTTCACACACCAACAGCTTCGCCAAAAATATTTGGATTTTTTTTCCGCCCAAGGCGGATCCGCCTTGGGCGGACAATCTAAAGGCCACACAATCATACCATCGGCCTCTTCGATTCCGGAAAATGATCCAACAGTGCTCTTCACGACAGCAGGAATGCATCCACTCGTGCCTTATCTGCTTGGAGAAAAGCATGCCGGAGGCAAACGTGTCACGAGTTGTCAAAAGTGCGTTCGCACTGATGATATTGACGAGGTTGGTGACGCGACTCATCACACGTTCTTTGAAATGCTCGGCAATTGGTCTTTTAATGACTATTTTAAAGAAGAGGCCATCAAAATGAGTTGGGAATTTTTGACAAGTAAGAATTGTCTTGGCCTTGATCCAAAGCGACTGGCTGTTTCAGTATTTATGGGGGATGCTGACGCGCCATTTGATCAAGAAAGTTTTGATTTGTGGAAAAAGTTGGGAGTTCCTGAAAAACGAATCGCGAAATTGCCAAAGAAAAATAATTGGTGGGGTCCGGCCGGGCAAACAGGTCCATGCGGTCCTGACACAGAAATGTTTTATTGGGTTGGAGATTCAGATAAAGTTCCAGAAAGTTTCAATGACGATAATGTTTTGTGGGTGGAAATTTGGAACGATGTTTTCATGCAGTATAATAAAAAAGCAGAGGGCGTTTATGAACCATTAAAACAGAAAAACGTTGATACAGGCATGGGGCTTGAGAGGACATTGGCAGTGCTTAATGGATTTGATGATAATTATCAGACAGAACTTTTTTGGCCAATAATTTTGAAAGTTGAAGAAATTTCTGGGCGTGAATATATTGAAAATAAAGATATCACGAAGTCAATGCGCGTAATCGCGGATCACATCCGAAGCGCTGTTATGATAATGGGTGACGATATGGGAGTCGGGCCATCAAACACAGACCAAGGGTACGTGGTTCGCCGTTTAATACGCCGCGCCATTCGTCACGGCAGGACTCTGGGCATTAAAGAAAATTTTTGTCCCGAAATAGCTGAAGAAGTTATTCAAATTTTTGCCGATGTTTATCCGGAGGTTGAACGCAATCGCCAGTTTGTTATAACTGAAATAGCAAAAGAAGAAAGTAAATTTAGAAATACACTGGAAGAGGGGATAAAGAAATTTGAAGAATTAAAATTAAAAATTGAAGATTTTAAAATCAGTGGAATCAATGTCTTTGATTTGTACCAGTCCTTCGGTTTTCCTCTTGAAATGACGATTGAGTTGGCAAAAGAAAAGGGCTTGCAAGTTGATGTGGACGGCTTTGAAGAAGAAATGAAAAAGCACCAAGAACTTTCCCGCGCAGGGGCTGAGCAGAAATTCAAAGGCGGTCTGGCAGATACTTCGGAAATTTCCACTAAATATCACACTGCCACTCACTTGCTTTTGGCCGCGTTAAATAAGGTGCTGGGCGAGGGGATTTATCAGCGCGGCAGTAATATCACGACCGAGCGACTGCGTTTTGATTTTAACTGGCCGGAAAAATTGACCGCTGAACAAATTAAAGCAGTTGAGGATTTGGTGAATGAGAAAATTAAAGCCGACTTACAGGTTGTGATGACAGAAATGCCAAAAGATAGCGCGTTGAAAGAAGTAAAAGTATCATTTGACCCAAGCAAGTATCCAGACATGGTCAAAGTGTATAAAATAGGGGAGTTCAGCGTTGAGCTTTGTGGCGGTCCGCATGTTGAATATATTGGCGTGTTGGGGAAGTTTACAATAATTAAAGAAGAAGCGAGTAGTTCGGGAGTGAGGCGGATTAAGGCGATACTTGAATAATTTTCAATTTGTAATTTTCAATTTCCAAACAATGTCTAATGATTTAATTTTTAAACATTGAAAATTTAGAAATTGAAAATTGTTTAAAAATTAAAAATTTAAAATTAGAAATTATTAATTTATTTCATGTTACAAAGATTATTTATTCACCTTTGGTCTCTTCGTCATGAATTCACGAAGTATTTCATCATCGGCATTTTTGGCGTTGTTTTGGACATGAGTTCAATGATTTTATTTAAAGAGATGTTTGGCTGGGCGCCGATTACTGCCGTAATAGTCAATCAGGCGTTTTTATTGGTGTATGTGTTTTTGTTGAATAAATATTGGTCGTTTAGAAATAAAGAAATGCCGCATAAACAAATCGTCCGTTTTCTCACGCTCGCTGGGTTCAATTATGTTGTTTCAATATTTGCAATGTACTTTTTTAACCACAGATTGGAGTTTGATTATCGTTTGGTGCGCTTGGTAACAATTGCCATGGCAGTTAGTTGGAATTTCTTTTTATACAAGTACTGGGTTTACGCTTAAAAAAGTTATTCACAGCTGGCGGGCAATGTGCCACTTGACACAATCTGTGTATTGCTGTAAAATAACGCCAGATTAGTTTGTACAAATATCCATGTCAAATAAACAAGACGTTTTAGAGGTGAGAGGCGCGGTGGAGGAAGCGCTCCCCGGCGCTACTTTTCGTGTTAAATTAGAGAATGGCCATGTGATTATCGCGCACCTGTCTGGTAAAATGCGCATGAATCATATTCGTTTGAACATTGGCGATGAGGTGAGAGTAGAAATGACGCCATACGATTTAACAAAAGGCAGAATTACCTTAAGATTTTAAGGATATTTTTTTTATGAAAGTTCAGGCCTCAGTAAAAGCGCGCTGTATGAAGTGCAAAACAGTCCGTAGAAACGGCGTAATTTATGTTATCTGCGATACCCTCAAACACAAACAAAGACAAGGCCGTCCTCAACGCACCAAATCAGCGTAACGCATCGCTTTAATGTTTTCATGTTTTAATGCTTTAATGCACATATGAGAGTAGCAGGAATAACAATCCCGAGTAATAAAAAGATTGGCATTAGCTTGCGTTATATCTATGGTGTTGGTCCGACTTTGGCGCTAAAGATTATAGAGACGGCTAAAATCGGTTTTGATGTCCGTGTGAAGGATTTAACGACAGAACAGCAAGACCAATTGCGCGCAATTATTGAGAAACAATATAAGACGGAAGGCGATCTTCGCCGTGAAGTTGGCAGCAATATAAAACGTTTGAAAGACATTAAGTGCTATCGCGGCGTGCGCCATATGAAACATTTGCCGGTGCGCGGACAGAGAACTAAAACAAATTCCCGCACAGTACGCGGCAATAAGCGCAACCTCGCGCCATCTGGCAAGAAAGTGTCAGCTCAAAAGACATGACATTGATTACGCGGATTTAAATAGATTACACAGATTAAAAGCGATATGGAAAATAAAGTCGTAAAAACAACCAAGAAAAAAGTTGTTAAACAGGTCAGCCATGGTCACGCTTATATTCAAGCGTCTTTTAACAATACAATAGTAACTCTTACGGATCCGAATGGCGATGTTTTGAGCTGGGCTTCATCCGGCATGGTGGGTTTTAAGGGGCCCAAAAAGGCCACTCCTTATGCCGCCAGCCAAGTTGTTAAAAAGGCCTGTGAAGCGGCCGCTTCGTATGGTTTAAAAGAAGTGAACGTGTATGTTAAAGGCATTGGCGCTGGCCGCGAAGGCGCGATTCGCGCTTTGAATACCAATAGAGTTCAGGTTTTATCTATTAAAGACACAACCCCATTGCCGCACAATGGCTGTCGTCCTTCAAAAAGACGCAGAGTTTAATTTTTCACTAATTATCCGTAAATCCGAAAATCTGGATTATTTGGATATCCGAATAATAATATATGGGTAAATACGTTGGTCCAAAAAATAAAATTGCTCGCCGGTTTGGCGTGAATTTGGGTTTAAAGATGAATCCGGCCAAAGTAGCTCGCCGTCTAAGCCAGATGCCTGGCGTGCATGGCCCTACTAAAAAAGCAGGCGTTGGTTTAACCGGTTATGGCAAACAACTTTTGGAAAAACAAAAAGCAAAACTTGTTTATGGAATGCGGGAACGTCAGTTTCGGCGCTATGTGAAAGAAGCCACCCGCCAAAAAGGCGATTCCAGCGTGCATCTTTTGGGCCTTTTGGAGCGCCGCATGGACAACGTTATTTATCGCTTTGGTTTTGCCGGCACTCGCGCGCAAGCCAGGCAGTTGGTCAATCATAAAATGTTTTTGTTGAATAATAAGCCAATGGACATCCCATCGCATATCGTTAAAGCGGGCGATGTGATTATTTTGAAAGAGAATAAATCAAAGAAAAAGTTTTTTGAAGGCATTGTTGAAAAATTATCAAAAGTGGAATTGCCGTCTTGGCTTTCAGTTGACCCAGCCAAACGTTCAGGCAAGATTTTGAGTTTGCCGAAAGAGGGGGATTTTGAGAGGGTGTTCGATGTTAAATTAATTATCGAATATCATTCGGCTAGATAATTTTATAATAATATGGAGCAAATTTTATTGCCGACGACTATTGAGTTGCTTGATGGAGATCGCCTGAACGTTGGACAAGTGGTAATAACCCCGTGTCATCAGGGTTATGGCACCACAATGGGAAACGCGTTGCGAAGAGTGCTTTTGTCATCTTTGCCTGGCGCCGCGGTTGAATCAGTAAAAATAGCGGGAGTTCAGCATGAATTTTCCGCTATTGATGGAGTGCAAGAAGATGTGGTGGAAATTATTTTGAATCTAAAACAAGTAGCCGCGCGTTGTTTTTCCGATATGCCAGTAACTTTATCATTGCGCAAAAAAGGCAAAGGAGAGGTGACAGCTGGAGATTTTGAAAAAAATTCTGATGTGGAAATAGTCAATCCTAAAGCAAAGATTTTTACAATCACGGATGAAAAGAAAGTTATTGAGATGGATATTACTATTGGTCGCGGACGAGGTTACGTGCCTGTGGAAGAAAAGGATTTAAAGAATTTGGATCTCGGCACAATTTTGGTTGACTCGCTTTACACGCCGATTCGCGACGTCGGCTACAAAGTTGAATTAACACGTGTTGGTGATGTTACTGACTACGAGAAGTTGATATTGAATATTGAGACCAATGGCACAATTACGCCTCGCGAAGCAGTTTCTTCCGCCACTACGATTTTGATGGAACATTTGGCCCTGCTTTCCGAAGCTACCGAAAGCGGTATGACGGAAAGAAATGTTGGGGTGGAAAAGAATAAACCGTCCAAAGAAACAGCAGATGAAGATAAGGAAACCGTGGATGATAAAAAAGAGATAGAGGAGATAAAAGAGATAAAAAAAATAAAGGTGGTTAAATCAAAGAAAGTTAAAAAGACAAAGAAGACAAAATAATAGATATGCGTCATAGAAAACACCAAATCAAGTTGGGAAGGGAACAGAACGTAAGAAAGGCCTTGTTGCGCGCCCTTTCGGAAAGTTTGGTTTTGCATGGCCACATTCGGACCACGGAAGCCAAAGCCAAAGCATTGCGCGTCGTTATAGAGCCATTAATAACAAAAGCGAAAAGCAATGATGTGACTGCTATGCGAGTTGCTAAAAAGTTTTTGTATACAGAGAGAGCTGTAAAAAAGTTAGTTAAAGAAATCGCGCCTAAATATCAAATGCGCCATGGCGGTTATACCAGAGTGGTGAAATTGCCGGCTCGCAAGACAGACGCGGCAAAAATGGCGCGCATAGAATTAGTTTAACATTGATTACACAGAGTGTATGGATAATATTAAACACAACAAACAAGAAATTGACGCGACTGGGCAGGCGGTGGGACGGTTGGCTTCCAAAATCGCCATGATTTTGCGCGGCAAAGATAAACCGACTTTTGTTCGCAATATAGATGAAGGCGGCAGAGTTGTGGTGTTGAACGTTGATAAAGTTAAATTTACCGGCAGAAAATTAATACAAAAGGACTATTATCACCACAGCATGCATCCGGGCGGAATAAAACGCACGCCGATGAAAAAGGTCTTTGATAAGGATCCCGCTGAAGTTATCCGCCACGCCGTCAAGCGCATGTTGCCGGATAATCGTCAGCGCGACGCTTTGATGATACGTTTAACTTTCAAATCATAATATGGCAGAGAAAAAAGACAATTCAACCGAACGCGCCGTCGGCCGCAGAAAGACAGCGTCTGCTCGCGTGCGTATTCAGTTAGGCAAGGGTGAAATCACTGTCAATGGCAAGCCATTTGATAAATATTTTGGCATCGCGCTTTGGCAGGATAAGGTCTTGGCGCCTCTTAAGACAGTAAGTAAATTAAAGGACTTTGATGTCAGCATTAAAGTAGAAGGCGGCGGGATCAGCGCTCAATCCGAGGCCATCCGCCACGGCATTGCCCGCGCGCTATTAAAGTGGAATGAAGAATTTCGTCCATTATTGAAAGCCGAGGGTTTTTTGCGCCGCGATCCGCGCGCCAAAGAGAGAAAGAAATTTGGTTTGAGGAAAGCGAGAAGGGCGCATCAGTGGAGGAAAAGATAAGATGTACGAAATACGAAAACTACGAAAATACGAACATACGAAACTACAAAAAATCCCGCGAAAGCGGGATTTTTTTGTCATTGCGAGGAGCGAAGAATGAGCGACGAGGCAATCTATTTGTCCACAGGGGGGCATCTTAACGAGGTTTCTTTTTTGTTGTATATTTAATCGTTGCTTGGACTTAGTGCCAAGTCGGTATGAAGTGATTTTTTAGGGAGGTGCGGTCATGAAAAGATTCGTGTTTCTTGTCACGATGTTGTTGTGGGCGTTCATCGTTGGTAGGAGGGTTCTGAAGGCACTCATTGCGAAGGGTGGTGATGCATCAGACATCAAACACATCCTTACGGATGACGAATTGTCCATGCAACTCGCCGAGAAGGTGATTGAGTCGCGCGACATTTTCAAGATCACGGTGGGTGGTTTTCAATCAATTCTACAATTGGTCGAGGTTGGTAACTACGATTGGTCCGAAAGCAGGGTCAACGATGGGAATTTTTCAGTTACAATCACTAATGGTGTGACTGAGGTCGATGCCACTCTTGTTCATTTAAATCGCGCCGCCACAGAGGAAGATGTGGTGGGACAGATGAAATTGAGAGGGTTGCGTCCGGGTATTGTTGACGAACTCTTGTCATTCGCGTCGGCCCACCCACGCGTGCAGGAATCGTTTTCGATTCTGGCATTGGGGTCCAAGTGTCAGGGAACTGGAGAAGTCGCTGCCATAGGAAAGGGTGTCAGCCGTCGCTGGCTTAGGCTCTTTTACTATAGTAGTGAAATGGCAATCAATTCTCGCTTCCTTGCATTCCGCGAGTGACAGATTCACATCTTGTCATGTGGGCACGTCCGCCCTACACAATCCAAACTACCAAGCAGAAAGGATTGTGAACTTCTCAGCTCACAATCCGCGTAGCATCCGACCGAGTCGGATTTTACGCGGAGCTGGGAAGAATAAATAAAGACAGCTTACATAATTGTGGGCTGTTTTTTTGTTTTTTAATTTTCCCTCTCCTGGCAGGAGAGGGATAGGGTGAGGTCTGTTGGG